>CACZQT010000167.1 GCA_902783295.1 uncultured Lachnospiraceae bacterium | reverse complement strand
CCTGCGCCAGCGGCGTTTCTGTCGTAAATATTGACAATGGTTTCGGAGCCGGATACCTGGCCAGCATGATCAACCATCTGTAAACCAGGAGAACAGCGTGTCCATAGTTCCCGGCGGTCTCAGCCGCCTGAATCGATGCGCTGTTTTTTCTTCATACACATTTGTGCAGGCACCTGCACGGGAGACAAATATGAAAACACTTTACCTGGACTGCGGCATGGGAGCCGCGGGCGATATGCTGGCAGCAGCCCTGCTGGAACTGCTTCCCGATAAGGATTCTCTGATTGCCGAGATGAACGCCCTCGGCCTTCCCAGCGTAAAAATCACCTGTGAGGATGCTGTCAAATGCGGTATCCATGGAACGCATTTTTCCGTAACGGTTTCCGGTACCGAGGAATCCGAGAGCATGTTTGAGCATGCGCATGCGCACGCGGAGTTCCATGATCATGTCCATGGACATGATCACGAGGATGAACACGAGCATCACCACGATGAACACGGGCACCATCATTCCCACCACAGCATGCATGACATCGAGACCCTCGTAGCGGGCGTCCCTGTTTCTGATGCCTGCAAGGCGGATATCCTGGCTGTCTATTCCCTGATTGCAGAGGCGGAAAGCCATGTTCATGGCGTTCCTGTCCCGGAGATTCATTTCCACGAAGTCGGCACCATGGATGCGGTCGCAGATATCACTGCCGTCTGCCTGCTGATGGAACGCCTGGCGCCGGAGCAGGTGATCGTTTCTCCGATCCACGTCGGCAGCGGCCAGGTGAGGTGCGCACACGGAATTCTTCCGGTACCGGCGCCGGCTACCGCGTACATTCTCCGGGATGTCCCCATCTATGGAGGTGAAATCAAAGGAGAGCTGTGCACTCCCACCGGGGCAGCACTTCTGAAGCATTTTGCCACGAAATTCGGCAGCATGCCGGTCATGCGGACCACTGCGGTCGGATATGGCATGGGGAAGAAGGATTTCCCCACGGCCAACTGTGTCCGTGCCCTGTTTGGGAAAACCGCCGGAGAAGGCGATATTGTAACCGAGCTATGCTGCAACCTGGATGACATGACCGCCGAGGCCATCGGCTTCGCAGAGGAGCAGTTCCTCGCGGCAGGCGCCCTGGACGTCTATACCGTCCCGGCTCAGATGAAAAAATCACGGCCCGGAATTCTCCTGACCGTGATCTGCCGCGAAAAGGATAAAGAACAGATCCTGTCTCTGCTTTTCCGCCACACCACCACCCTGGGCGTAAGGGAAAACATCAGCCGCCGCTATGTCCTTTCCCGCCACGTAGAGACCGTGGAGACGGAGTTCGGTCCTGTCCGCAAAAAAAGCTCCCGCGGCTATGATATATCCAGGGAAAAATGGGAGTTTGAGGATCTGGCGCGAATTGCCAGGGAAACCGGGCTGAGCCTGGATGAGATCCGCGAAAAAATAAACAGGACCTGATCCGGTCCTGTTTTTTTCTTGGACGGAGAAGACTCCCTCCTCTGCTGGAGAGAGTTAAATAACAAACTCGTCCTGGAGGGAGTCCACTCTCTGTCCAAGATAAATACTTCGCGAGGATGCGCAGAAAAAACTGGAGCTTTTATGAAAAAACCATCTTCTCTCTTCCGTAATCCGTCCGAAGAGATCCTCTTTACCAACACTGAGCTGTTCCGCATGCTGGGCCCTTTTATTCTGAGCTTTGCCTTGTCCCTGCTGGTCGGTATGCTGGATACCTTGATGGTTTCCAGTGTCGGAGATGCGGCTGTTTCCGGAGTATCTCTGGTGGACAATGTCATGCAGCTGGCTGTCTTTGTCTTTTCTGCCTTCGGGACCGGCGGTTCCGTCATCGCAGGGCAGTACCTGGGAGACCGGCAGGACAAAAAAGCCGGCGAATGCACAGAACAACTTCTCCGGCTCTCCGCCGCCGTTTCAGTCGGCATTGCTTTTCTGATCCTGCTGTCCAGAAAAGTTATTATCGGCGGATTCTTCGGTTCTGTCACGGCAGATGTTTCCCGGGAAGCCTATATCTATCTCTTGATTACCGTTTTCTCCCTGCCCGGAATGGCCGTCTATGAATCCGCCTGTGCTGCCATCCGTGTTCTGGGCGATTCACGCTCTCTCCTGCAGATATCTCTGGTTATGAATGCCGTAAATCTGGCAGGAAACGCACTCCTGATCTACGGATTTCACATGGGTACTGCCGGCGCAGCCTGGCCTACCCTGTTTTCCCGCCTGCTGGCAGCCTTCCTTGCTGTTATGTACCTTCGCAGTCCCGGTCACCGGATCCGGCTTTCGGGGAAGCGGCCTGCCGGATTCCAGAGCAGCCTGATTCTGCGGATTCTGAAAACCGGGATTCCCAATGGCATTGAAAACGGCGTCTTCCAGCTGGGGAAACTGATCGTCCTTCGGATCATCACCCTGTCCGGCACAGCTGCCATCGCTGCAAATGCGGTAGCCATCATCCTGACCAATATCATATCCCTTCCCGGCTGGGGAGCCAACAATGTGGCTTTGGCGGTAATCACCAGATGCATCGGGAAGAAAGATACAGAACAGGCCATCTACTATAAACGTTTCCTGACCGTACTGACGTATGGGATGTTTGCCTGCTGGACAGCCGCCATCTGGCTGGCAGCCCCTTCCCTTCTGCAGCTGTTTGGGAACCTTTCCCCGGAAGCACGGTCTATCGCCTTTACCATGGTAACCATCCATGCGATAGGCACTATTCTGACGTGGGTTCCCTCTTTTCTCTGGCCTGCCGTACTGAGGGCTTCCGGAGATGTAAATTTTGTCATGGCAGTTTCCATCTTTTCCATGTTTCTCTGCCGTGTCGGCGGTGCCTGGCTGCTGGCTGTAAAAGGAAATCTGGGCGCCGCCGGCGTATGGATTGCCATGGATCTGGACTGGATCTGCCGGGCAGTCTGTTTCGGCCTGCGCTGGAAAAGCGGGAAGTGGAAAAGCAAACGGGTCATTTAAGAAACCAGCGGAAGCACGAAGGTGGTCCACAGCCAGCTTAAAGGCATGGCCAGAATCATTGCGGGAATCATGTCCGCCACCGGGAACATCTTTACTTTGATCATCCGGAAGCCTGTCGCCAGTATGATAATTCCGCCGCAGGCTTTAAAATCCGCAATCATAATATCCGAGCAGAGCGGAAGGATCAGTCCGGAGCACAGAAACAGCACGAAAAAGAGCAGGAACTGCGGAACCGCCACAGCGGAAACCGCTGCTCCGAGGGTACAAGCAAAAATCAGTGCCGTGAAAAAGTCCAGGATGGATTTAGCCATCAGGATGCTGTGATCCCCGGTCATGCCGGACACGATGGAACCGTAGATGCCGGTACCGCTGGCACAGAACAGGACGACGGTAACCAGGAACATGGCCCTGAACTCTTCTTCCGGCAGCCCGCTTCCGGAAGAGGTGACAAACCGGTTCATCAGCTTCTGCATCGCCGCGCAGCCCGCATGGATTTTTTCCTCCAGATGAATCAGCATTCCGAGAATGGTACCCACTATTACAGACAGCACCACTGCCGGCATGTTTTTCATCAGGACAATGGAGCTGATTCCCATGGTCATGGCGCAGGCGCCGAAAACCATATTCATCTTCTCCTTAAATTCCGCGGGTATACGATCTCCCACAATGGTTCCGACGATCCCTCCCACCAGGACAGAAAGGGCATTCACTATAATTCCTATCGGCATGGCTGTCTCCTTTCCGGGGTATCCGCCTGATATCAAATGATGTTGGGGTAAAACTGATACAACGGATTGTTCCCAGCTTCGTGCTTTTACAATCCTGTATCATCAAATGCAGGGGACAGACCCTCCGGTATAGTACCGGAGGGTCTGTCCCCGCAGTGAAAATTTCTTGCAACTCCGGGCAAGTTCCCGGGTGAGGTTATCAGAGATCAGCGGGACTGTCCGCCGGTGGCCAGGTAAGCATCCACAATGTCGTCACCGACAGACTTGGCAACCTGATCCCAGACGGGCTTGCCGGCTGCAACAAGGGCTTCCTTGATTTCATCCGTATATTCCAGAACGGTCATGGAACCTTCCGCCGCGATCTGCTCATACAGACGTGCGTTGTCGTCGATCTGCATCCAGTATTCCTGCTCCAGATCTTCCTGCGCAAAGTCGATCACAGCCTGCTGTGCATCTGCTTCCAGCGCATTGAAAGCATCCAGATTCATCAGACGTACATTCACGAACGGGAACGCAGTGATCGGCATCCAGTAATCCTGAACCTCTGTGAACTTGGAAGCTACAACACCGGCCAGAGGGTTATCCTGGGAATTTACCAGACCCTGCTGCAGGGAGGTGTACAGTTCGGAGAATGCCAGAGGAGTAGGCTGTGCGCCAAGGTTGGTCCAGAACGCAATGTGATACTGGTTTTCCATAACACGGATCTTTACATTCTTGAAATCATCCGGAGTTTTGATTTCTACGTTGGAAGAAAGGCCGCGCCACTGGGAGAAGTCCATAGCCAGAAGCTTCAGTCCGGCTTCTTCAAAGATCGGAGCAAAGCTGTCTACAAACTGTGCAATACCGGCACGTGCAGAAGCATCATCCGCAAATACGGCAGGGCAGTCAAACACACCGATCTGAGGGAAGTAAGGCAGCAGAGGGGAGGTAGCCAGGGAGATCATGGGGATCGCGCCGGCGATGCAGTTTTCAATCAGTTCTGCATCATTGCCCAGAGTACCGTCCCATACGCAGTCGATCTGAACCTTGCCGCCGGTGGCTTCCTTTACAGCTTCCGCTGCAGCAACCTGCACGGAATAAGCTGTGTTGGAAGAAGCAGCAGAAGAAGCGATAGTCAGCTTTACTTCATTCTCTACGTTGTACTCACCAACATGAGCGCCTGCGGGTACGGGTTCCGCTGCCAGTGCAGGGGCGGACACAGCGGCTGCCATCACCAGAGCCAATGCTGCAGAAACGATACGTTTCGCTTTCATAGTT
>CACZQT010000166.1 GCA_902783295.1 uncultured Lachnospiraceae bacterium | reverse complement strand
GCTCATGAATGGTCTGCAGCCCCAGTTCTACCCATACAGGTTTCTGCCTGTTCAGCTCCTCCAGCAGGCTGACCATATTCTCCGGAAGGCAGTCCGGCCTGGTAGCCAGGGACAGAACTTCGATTTCCGGATAAGCGACGGCTTCTCTGTACAGCCTCTCCAGCCGTTCGAAGTCCCCGTACGTATTGGAAAACGGCTGAAAATATGCAATGTACTTCCTGTTTTCCTCCGGCTGTGTATGCGGGAACTTTTTATCCACCAGTTTTTTTGCCTGTGCTATCTGCTCCTTTAAAGGGGCTGCCTGTGCCGCAAACTCTCCGGAGCCGCCCTCCGAGCAGAAACTGCAGCCGCCCCGGCCTTTCGTCCCGTCCCGGTTCGGGCACGTGCAGCCGGCATTCAGGGACAGTTTCAGCACCTTACCGCCATACTGTTCTTTCAGGACTTCGGATATTGTTTTCTGTTTCATATCTGATCTCCCGGCAGTATTCTGCACAAACACTCCACAACGCCGCCCGGTAAAGCGGCTTCCCGCCCCGTCTTCTGTCTGAACACCTCACTGCGCTCTTATAAAACCTGACGGTTATCATTGCAATGTTCCGGATGCAGTTCTATGATAAAGAGGATTCCGGAACATACATGAGAGGTTGCGTCATGATAATACACAGAATCACGGCATTTTCCGAAATAGATAAAAGACAGCTGATGGACCTTTATTCGGAAGCGAACCGGGAAAATATCCCGTATTTCTATCCGGATATAGAAGATGAACAGGAAGCCCTGCAGCTGGTGGAAAAAGAGTTCCTCCATTACATGGAGGAAGAATTCCTTCCGGTGCCGGGCAATGAGTGCTGGGTGCTGGAAGAAAACGGCACCTGGATCAGCGCGCTCCGCCTGTACCGCATCCGGGAAAGGTTCTTTTACCTGGAAGCCGTAGAAACACACCCGGATCACCGGCGCAGAGGATATGGGGAAAAACTGCTGTACAGCCTGATCCGTCATCTGAAAGAAAGCGGATCATTTACGCTCTGTGACTGTGTAAGCAAAAAGAACATCCCTTCCATCCGGCTGCATGAGAAGTGTGGATTCGCCATCGTCTCTGATGAAGGGATGGATTACCTCATAAATGACTCCGATGAAAGAGATTATGGAATGAAACTGATCCACCTGGATGTTTCCGGGTTTTCAGGGCAGTACCAGGTACGTCCTCTGACAGATCAGGATATTCCGGAAATGTTAAAACTGGCCGCCGGGAACCCGTTATACTACCGGCACTGCCCGCCTTTCGCGACGGAAGAAAGTCTCCGGGAGGATCTGAAAGCCCTGCCTCCCGGGAAAACCATGGCCGACAAATTCTTTGTCGGATACTTTGACCAGGACCGTCTGGCCGCAATGCTGGATCTGATCCTCGGATATCCGGATGAAAAAACCGCTTTTATCGGCTTCTTTATGACAGACTCTTCTCTGCAGGGCCGGGGCATCGGCAGCCGGATCATCCGGGAACTGTGCGGAAATCTCCGTAATCTGGGTCTGGATACCGTACGGCTCTGCTGGGTCAGCGGCAACCCGCAGGCGGAACATTTCTGGCATAAGAATCTCTTCCGCGAAACCGGCGTCACTTCAGAAAGAAAAGATTACACACTGATTATTGCAAAAAGAGAACTTGCCATTCTTTGAACAGCACAATTTGCCCTCCGTCGGAAGCCTGCGGCAGCCGTCAGAGGGCAAATCCATAAGATCATATAATAATCCCGTCCAGATGATTCAGCTCATGCTGGATGATCTGCGCGGTCCAGCCGGAGAATTTCTCCCGGTGTTTTTTCCACCCGGGATCCAGATATTCCACTGCAATATTCTGATACCGGGTTGTTTTCCGGACACCTTCCAGCGACAGGCAGCCCTCCTCCGCTTCATAGGGAGTATCCCTTTTCAGGAGCACCGGATTATACATGACAAGGTTCACAAAACCGGCATTCACAATGATGATCCGCTTTTTTACCCCGATCATGTTCGCCGCCATGCCAACACAGCGGTCCCGGTTGGCTGTCAGGGTATCCTGCAGGTCAGTCCCAACCGCCAGATCCTGCTGCGCCGCCTCCTCCGATTTCTGTCCGAGGAAGAAGACATCCTTAACAATCGGCCGAATCATATCTACTGGTCTCTTTCACCATGTCACCGGTCACGACTTATCTGCCGCGGTCTTATGAATCCAGCCGGTAGCGCCACGCAGGCTGACGATGAGCCAGTCTCCTTCGTCTTTCAGAATCGGCAGAGTGACGTCCTTGTCCAGCAAAGCAACTCTGAGCGCCGTTGTCTCATTCCAGGCATAAACCGGTGTCTGTTCATCCGTCTTGTACCAGTCAGGATCGACCACGATGTAGTCTGCGTTTACCCAGCCTTCAGGGCCTCCGTTCACATCATCCGAGAAATAGCATTCTGCCCATCCGTCCACTACCTGGAAGACTCCTAAAAAGTCACCATACTTTATGGTTTTCACGGCTTTGGAAGAAGCGTTGGGTTCCTGGCGCAGCGTAAGCTCTTCACACAGCACCGCACCTTGATACCCGATCTGCCCGGGGCCATAAGGCGGAATAATCTGTGCATGAGCTGTTCCGGCGCTTCCGATCAGAAGAGCCAGTGCGGTTAAAGCGGGCAGCAATGCGTGCTTTTTCATTTTCATCGTCCTCCTTCAATGATTGTTTTTATTCCCGCTATTCTGCCGGCCCGGATTCCTTTACGCCTTTCCGGATCCAGACAGAAAGCCCTATCACCACTAACAATATCTCATACCATGCCGTCTGTCAATTCAAAGCCGATGCTTTTATTCTCCCTGCTGACTTTAATGATATTTTACCACTGCATTTCCGGGGATACGTGCCAGGATATATTCCCGGACAAACTCTCTGTCTTCAGCCGGTATATACACCCTTGTGGTTCTGAACTGCCCGCTCAGTTCAATATACCGGGGTCTGATGGAAACGTTTTTCGTCCTTTCAAAGGTGGCAAAAACTGCCTCTCTTCCATATCCGGATTTTACGTATTTTTCTGTCAGCACATAACTTTCATGCGGATCCTCTGCCGAGCCATACAGAAAAATCAGAGGCAGGCCGATAATCATTATAACAAACGGCACCAATAAGATCATCCATATGGAATTGTGCGCAGAACTCATTCCGGAAGCGAAAAATCCAGCCAGCAGAGAAACCCCCGCAACCGCCAGGCAGGCCCAGAATCCCGCTTTTGCTTTACTTCGATGAAAATCTTTGTCTATGGAACATGACCACCGGTAAGAACCGTCTTCCTGTAATTCTACTCGTTCCGACATATCGTCTCCCCGTCACCTGTCTTCTTTCCGGTATAAGATCAGCGCTTCTTTCTCTGCCCTGCTCATTCGCTTGATATGCCATTCCCTGCTGAGCGCTTCGTGTCTGTCTTCGTATTCTTCATGATACACCAGCTGCACCGGCAGCCTGGATCTGGTATATTTCGCTCCACGCCCGCTGTTGTGAATCTTAAGCCTTTTCTCCAGATCCGTTGTCCAGCCGCAGTAAAGGGTGCTGTCAGCGCAGCGCAGAAGATAGACATAATTCCTGTTATCGGACATAGCTGCAGCTTCCCTTTTCAGGCATATCTTCCCCGGAGACGTACCTCGCGCGAAAGGCCATATTGATTTCCTTCAGCTCCCGTTTTCCATCGATATAATCCTGGTACATATCCGCCAGACCGGCAGCGCACCCATCACAGCTGCCGTTAATATTTCCAAGCGATTCTTCCACAATCCGTTCGCGTTCTTCCCTGGTTGTATCCTTAATCAGATAGCTTGCCATTCCTGCTCCTTCGAAATATAAATCCATCTGCAGTCGCCGTAGTAAACCCATTCATTTTATCTTACCGCAGCCAGTGCAGATAATTATCCTTCTTACCTGCCTGGAACTATTTGAGCAGCCTGCAGGACGCCCAGTTTCCTTCCGGAAATACTTCTTTCGCCCTCGTAAGAATGCGCTCTGCAGAAACCCGGGGATCCTCCTTATAGGCTCCGGTCACGTGCTCATATCCCCACAGTTCCTCCGGTCTCTGATAATAGGAAACGGCCATCCCGTAGCTCTGGCCTTTCTTATTCTTCCGCCGTTCAAACTTGCGGATCACGAGATACGTCTGCTTCTGAAGCTGCGTTACGCAGCCTTCGAAGTTCTTATAGCCGTCCTTTCCGAATCCGGCTGCAGGCTTCAGTTCAAAACCCGGATGCATGCCGCCGTCCTCAAAACGATCCATAATTGCCTTGAGCCTGCGCTGAATCAGCCCATCTTCCCACGCCGAGTCAAAATCGTAACCATCCCGTCGTGCATTCGCAAAATACGGGAACCATTCTCTGGAAATAAATCCCGACTTTCCGTCAAAGAACTTTCCATACGCCACCTCGCCGGTCGCGGAAATGATCTCCCGCCACTCCCAGGGATCCTGCTCCCGGTTGCCCGTCCACCAGAAATCAGGTGAAACGTGCTCTTCTGCCGAAAAGCCCGGTATTTCATTGGCAAAAAGCGGAAGAAAACCCACTTCATTAATCCAGTTGATCAGCTCCCGCCAGGAGCGGATCCGGTAAGGGTTATCCCATTCAAGACCTTTCACAATCCATTCTCCATTTTCATTCGTCATCACATCACCGCGCTTCCCGCAGTCTGTGCTTGTTCCGGTATAAGCAATCCTTCAGAATCTAATTCCAGCTGAAGATCTGCCGGCATTGTTTTTTCCAGGCACAGGCGGGCATTCGGCATGTCGCTGTAATCAACGAACTGAACCGCCGCCTCCCTGTCCACCCCTGTCTTCACTCTCCGGTCAATCAGGCGCGTCCGAAGGAGCTCCTCTCCGGCACGAATGGAGATCGTATAGTCCGCAAAAGCAGATAAATCCCGCCATCCGTCTTCATCCAGCAGCAGGTAGTTCCCTTCCAGCAGTATTATATCCTTATGAATCCGGAGGGCATCCTCCACCGGGTTGTGCAGAATTCTGTCATACACCGGCCAGCCGCAGTCCTCGCCCGCGGCTGCTCTTTTCACATACTCCTTCAGGCGCTCCAGATCAAAGGTAACCGGCGCTCCCTTGATTTTCACCATAGGGATTTCTTCTCCGTCCCGGCAGATCGTATGGCTTAAAAGATATTCCTGACGCCTGTGGAACCCATCCATGCCGACAGCCTGGATCTCCTCTGTTCCTGTCGACTTCCCGGAAAGGTTTTCCAGGAAACTGCACAGCGTACTCTTGCCGGCTCCGGGAGGAGCCGCCAGCATAACAAAGATTCTCCTCCCCTTCTGCTTTTGCATGGCCGTCAGCCTTTTCAGCAGAGGAAGAAAGATTTCCCTGACAGCCCGGTCACTGTAGCGGGCCGACACCTCGATTCCGTTCACGGTAACATGATATTCCATCCTTATCTCCAGTCCGAAATATTTCTTTTGCACAGAGAAAACAGGCGCAGCGATACTCCCCTCAAAACCCGGCCAGGTGCGCAGGCACAGACGCCGGAAACTTTGGACTCACTGTTTTCTTAGTATACCCTCCTCAGCACCAACTTTTCAAGTATTGCATAGCTTATCATAAGTCTGCTTTAAATGAGTTTCCTGCTTTGGCTCAAAAACACCTGATAATCCTGACTGTACATTGATCCAAGGCTAAGCAGCTGGTTTACTTATATCTTTC
>CACZQT010000165.1 GCA_902783295.1 uncultured Lachnospiraceae bacterium | reverse complement strand
GCGGTGGTGACCAAGGGTGTGGCCAGCGTGCCCTGGAGCGGAAATCCGACGCCTCGTATTGCCGAGACTGCCTCCGGGATGCTGAACGCGATCGGTCTGCAGAATCCCGGCATAGAGACATTCTGCCGGAGGGATCTGCCTTTCCTGGAGCAGTATCCGGACACCAGGGTGATTGTCAATGTCTGCGGAAAAACCACGGAGGACTATCTGGAAGTCGTGGAACGGCTGGCAGAGGAACCCCGGGCGGATATGCTGGAAATCAACATTTCCTGTCCCAATGTAAAGGAGGGCGGAATTGCTTTCGGGCAGAATCCGAAAGCGGTAGAAGCTATAACAAGGGCGGTAAAGGAGAAAGCGAAGCAGCCTGTCATCATGAAGCTGAGTCCGAATGTAACGGATATCACGGAAATGGCCCGGGCTGCGGAGGCCGGCGGAGCTGATGTGCTTTCACTTATCAATACGCTGACAGGCATGAAATTTGATATATACCGCAGGAAATTTGCCCTGGCCAACCGAACCGGCGGCCTTTCCGGACCTGCCATCCGGCCGGTAGCAGTCCGCATGGTATACCAGGTATGCCATACAGTGAAAATTCCGGTGATCGGAATGGGAGGCATTACCTGTGCGGAAGATGCCGTTGAGTTTCTGATGGCCGGAGCCTCGGCTGCAGCTGTGGGAACTGCCTCCTTCCGTGACCCGCAGACAGTGCTGCATGTAATTGACGGTATCAGATCATATATGGAGCGCTTCGGATTTCAGAAGGTCTCAGAAATCCGCCTGGATGAATAGAGTTCAGGACAGATGCCGGGATTCCGGAATCTGAACGGATAATATACGTTACAGTTGCATAAAAATTCGTGAATAATGCATATTTACCTTGACAAGACGCATGGGCAGGTGTACAATACAACACGATGCAGGCGCCGGAAACAAGCAGCCGGAAGCCTGCCTGCAAGCTATTCTGTCTCATGCGCTGTAAAAAAACGTGGTCTTCACGGGACATGCGCGTGACGTATAAAGGAAGGAGACAAATGAATATGAAGAAGATTTTATCAATGGCTCTGGCAGCTGCGATGGTGATGAGCATGACAGTGAACGCTGCGGCAGCAGAGGTTTCCACGGTAGAAGCCGGCAAGCTGTATATGGCTACAAACGCTGCTTTCCCTCCGTATGAACTGGTAGCGGATGACGGCACGTTCGAAGGCATTGATGTGGAAATTGCCACCGCGATCGCTGAGAAGCTCGGGCTGGAGCTGGTTGTAGATGACATGGATTTCACGGCTGTCGTGACATCCGTACAGACCGGGAAGGACGATATCGCCATGGCCGGCCTGACCGTGACAGAAGAAAGAAAGCAGAACATTGACTTTTCGGATACCTATGCGACCGGTATTCAGGTAATCATTGTTACGGAAGATTCTGCGATTGCCACGGTAGATGACCTGGAAGGCAAGCTGATCGGCTGCCAGGAAGGTACGACCGGCTACATGTACTGCTCGGATGATTATGGCGAGGAGAACGTAGTAGCGTTCCCGAACGGCGCCAATGCCGTACAGGCTCTGATGACAGGCAAAGTGGACTGCGTCATTATCGATAACGAACCCGCAAAAGCTTTTGTCGCTGCCAATGAAGGGCTGAAGATCCTGGATACCACCTATGTGGTGGAAGACTACGCAATCGGCGTGAATAAGGAGAACCCGGAACTGCTCGCCGCCATCAACGGTGTTCTGAAAGAGATGATCGAAGACGGTTCTGTAAAGGCTATCGTGGACAAGTATATCAACGCCGGTACCGAAGAAGAAACAGCAGAAGAGACGGCAGAGGAAACCACAGCCGAAGCGAAATAAGCATCATCACTTAAAACGGTTTGTAATGATTCTCGATTCAGGAAAAGGGGCTGTATGATCCAGCCCCTTTCCGTTTCCGGAGCCGGCCTGCGGTGTTCACAGCCGGTATTTTGAGGAATACATTTTATGTTTTCAGAAAAATTCCTGGCGGATTTCCGCCAGAGCTTTATTGAAGGAGACCGCTGGCTCCTGTATGTGAAAGGTATCGGCGTGACGCTCCAGGTGGCTGCCGTCGCCCTGCTGCTTGGGATTGTCCTGGGAGTTCTGGTGGCAGTGATCAGAACCCTGCACGACCAGCAGAGACCGGGGCACAGAAATCCTGTGATGGGGATTCTGAATACGATTGCCCAGGTGTATACCACCGTTATCCGCGGGACGCCTCTGATGGTGCAGCTCCTGATCATGTATTTTGTTATTTTCGTGAATACCAGGAATGCGATCGGCGTCGCCATGCTCACATTCGGCATCAATTCAGGGGCTTATGTAGCGGAGATTATCCGCGGCGGAATTATGTCCGTGGATATCGGGCAGATGGAAGCAGCACGTTCCCTTGGCCTGTCCTACATACCGGCGATGAGGTTTATCGTTATTCCGCAGGCGGTCAAAAACATTCTGCCGGCGCTGGGGAATGAACTGATCGCTCTTCTGAAAGATACATCCCTTGTAACGGTGATCGGTGTGCGGGATCTGACGAAAACAGCCCAGCTGATCCAGGGCAAGACGTATCAGGCGCTGTTCCCGTTTGTCGGGATCGCTATTGTATATCTGCTGATGGTCATGATCATTGCTGCCCTGATCGGTGTGGTGGAAAGGAGGCTGGCTGCCAGTGATCGTCGTTAAAGGCTTACGGAAGAGTTTTGGAGATAATGAGGTTCTCTGCGGGATCGACGAGCATATTTATAAAGGCGAGAAGGTGGTCGTGATCGGACCGTCAGGATCGGGAAAATCGACGTTTCTGCGCTGCCTGAACATGCTGGAGTATCCTACAGGCGGAGATCTTATCTTCGACGGAGTTTCCATGACGGATCCGAAGTCGCATATTGATATGATGCGCCGGAAGATGGGAATGGTATTTCAGCACTTCAACCTTTTCAACAACCTGACCATCCTGAATAACATGACGCTGGCTCCGGTTCAGCTGAAGATCAGGACCCGGCAGGAAGCTGAAAAGGATGCAATGGAACTGCTGGACCGTGTCGGCCTGGCGGATAAAGCCGCTGCCTATCCGTCCCAGCTGTCCGGCGGACAGAAACAGAGAATCGCGATCGTGCGGGCACTGGCCATGCATCCGGAAGTCATGCTGTTTGATGAACCGACTTCTGCTCTGGACCCGGAAATGGTGGGAGAGGTGCTGGATGTCATGAAGAAACTGGCGCAGGAAGGTATGACCATGGTCGTGGTAACACACGAGATGGGGTTTGCCAGGGAAGTCGGCAGCCGGGTTCTGTTTATGGACGGAGGAAAGATTACCGAGCAGGGAACGCCGCAGGAGCTGTTTAACCATCCGAAGAATCCACGTACACAGGATTTCCTGTCAAAGGTATTATAAAAAGCAATAAAGAATGAAGGAGAAGTTCATGGGCATCAATTTACGCGGAAGGAGCTTCCTGAAGCTTCTGGATTATACGCCGCAGGAGATCCGCTATCTCCTGGACCTGGCCGGAACATTTAAAAACATGAAACGGGCCGGGACGCCGCACAAATATCTGGAAGGAAAAAATATCGTCCTTCTGTTTGAAAAGACATCTACCCGGACCCGCTGTTCCTTTGAGGTGGCGGGTATGGACCTGGGTCTTGGCGTGACATATCTGGATCCCGGCAGTTCCCAGATGGGGAAGAAGGAGAGCCTGCCGGATACAGCAAGGGTGCTTGGCCGCATGTACGACGGGATTGAATACAGAGGCTTTTCCCAGCAGACGGTGGAAGACCTGGCCGCTTACTCAGGCGTTCCGGTATGGAACGGACTGACGGATCAGTTCCATCCCACACAGATGCTGGCAGATCTGATGACCATCGAAGAAAAACTGGGCCGTCTGAAAGGCGTGAAATTCACATTTATGGGAGATGCCCGGAACAATGTAGCGAATTCCCTGATGGTAGCCTGTGCCAAGATGGGACTGCATTTTACCGCCTGCGCGCCGGAAAGCCTGTTCCCGGAAGCCTGGCTGGTAGAGGAATGCCGGAAACTGGCCGAGGCCAGCGGAGGAAGCGTAACCCTGACAGAGGATGTGGAAGCCGGCACCAGGGGAGCGGATGTGATCTATACGGATATCTGGGTATCCATGGGAGAACCGGATGAAGTCTGGGAGACCAGGATCCGTCTGCTGAAAAAATACCAGGTGAACCGCCGGGTTATGGAATATGCCGGTCCGCAGGCGATCTTCCTTCACTGCCTGCCCTCCTTCCATGATACGAAGACGACGATCGGAGCCGAAATTGCGGAGAAGTTCGGTATCCCGGAGATGGAAGTGACAGACGAGGTGTTCGAATCTCCACAGTCTGTAGTGTTTGACGAGGCGGAAAACCGGATGCATACGATCAAAGCGGTGATCTATGCGACTTTGAAATAAAACAGAAGGCATGCGACACAGGAGGAGTCAGAATGGGCAAGGCGGATGATAAAGGAGAGGCTTCCAAATCCAGGAATGCCAGGCGGGAGATGATCTGCAAACTCGTTTCCTCGGAGAGAGTATCCACGCAGATGGAGCTGACGCAAAAACTGCAGGCGGCCGGTTTTTCGGTCACCCAGGCGACGGTTTCCCGGGACATCCGGGAACTCCGGCTGGTTAAGATCTCCGATGGAGGAGGGACATTCCACTACGAAATGAGCAAGCCGGAGGATCAGTTCCATGCTTCCGGGAAATTCTATTCCATGTTCCAGAGCGCGGTTACAGGCGTGGACTTTGCAAGGAACCTGGTGGTCATCCATACATATACCGGTATGGCCCAGGCGGTCTGTGCGACAATGGACGGGATGGAATGGCCGGGCGTACTGGGCACCGTAGCCGGGGATGACACTGTACTGGTGATCTGCCGTACGGACGAGGCAGCCGAAGAACTGACAACCGCTCTGCGGGATATTTGAAAGAAGAGACAAAGGGAGACAAGGGGACAGTCCCTCTGTCCGCAAGGACAGAGGGACTGTCCCCTTGTCTCCCTTTGTCTCCCAACTCTCAACGGTCTGCTTCTTCCAGTCCTTCTATTTCCGGCAGGTCAACCACGATGGAGCAGTGGGGCTGCCCGATGGGGAGCGCCCGGTGCGTCATGGTAAACAGCTTCTTCTCCGGCTGGAGAAGGAAGAAGGAGATGGTGTTGCTGTCGTGGTTGGTTACGAAGAAGTGACGGTTATCCGGGAAGATTCCGATGCTGGTAGGATATTTCCCACTGATGGGAAGTACCTGGAGCAGGGTGAGTTTTCCGGTTTCTGCGTCTCTTTCAAAGAGACCGGCGCTGTTTTCCCCCGCGTTGGCACAGAGGATATAGCGGTCATTTTCCAGGAAGTGGAAATAAACAGCAGCGGATATATCCGAAAACCGTTTGTTGATGGTGGAAACAGAGTCCACAAGGGTAATCTCCGGACCGCGTTCCCCATCCTGGTAGGAATAGCAGGAGATGGTATTGGACAGCTCCTCAATGCAGTAGAAGAAGCGCCCGTCTTTGGTAAAGCGGATAAAACAGGGGCCGGACTGCTGCCTGCAGTGCAGATTTTCAATCGGGGAAATGGTGCCGTCCTTTTTCTCAAAACGGTACACTTTGATCTGGTCCAGACCGGAGTCCGCAACCAGCAGATATCTTTCATCCCGGCTGAATCTGGCGCAGCGGCAGTGCGGACGGAAATTCCGCTCGGCAATGCTTCCCGGTCCTTTATGAAAAACAGAGCAGGTGATTTTTCCGGCGGAACCGTCTTCATTCACGGAGAGAATGGTTACCTTCCCGTCGTAGAAGCCGCAGACAACCAGGTATGTATCATCGTGATTCAGGGCGATATGGCAGCCCCGCATCCCGCGGATTCTGGCCGTGTTGAGCTTTTTCAGGCTGCCATCCGGCTGGATGGCAAAGGAAGCCACTCCCAGGTCTGTAATGGAGTACAGGAACCGGTGGTCGTGGGAAACGGCAATATAGGAAGCATTGTCCACGGAATACTCCGTACGGCGCACCAGGACGCCTTCTTCCTCGTTGACATCGTAAAGAGTCAGGCCCTTGCAGTCACTGGTATCTGTATAGGAACCAACATAGGCTACAGTTCGGCTCATGAGAGGTACCTCCGGTTTGTGTGTCGTCTGGATATAGAGAATGGGGACAGGCTTTCCTGCCTGAAGGCCGAAGCCTGACTGGCAGGAAAATCTGTCCCCGGCATTTTTACTTAATCCATTCGCTGTTGTTCATCTTCAGGTTCAGATGTCTCGGCAGACCGTTAACGGTCATCGGGTTGTACTGGCCTTGTACCAGGGGACGCATATAATCCAGGAAATCCTTGGTTACATAGTCGCCGCCTGCATTGATCCACTCTCTCGGAACAACCTTCTCGCCGTTGGCGATGCGGTGTACATCGTGGATGCCGGTGGTGCTCTGGTAAGGATCGTCAGACAGACGCTCGATTACGACCATAACGCCGGAATCACCTTCGTCCGCTGCCTTTACGGTAGCACCGCCTACGGCAAACGCTTCATCCACGTCCACACGGCTGGTCAGGTGAGCAGCGGCGCGCTGCAGAGTGGACAGTTCCACGGAACGGGTCTTGCAGCCCAGTTCGTTGTGGATTACGCTGGCCAGGTAAGCAGCAGTACCGGTCATCTGGATGTGGCCAAAGGCGTCCTTTGTTTCGGAACCGGCGGTCATTTCGCAGATGTATTTGCCGTTGGCATCATGAATGCCTTCGGAAACGGCAACAACGACAACGTCCTTATCTTCCAGCAGGCCGCGGACGCGGTTCGTGAAAGCTTCAACGTCGAAAGGCAGTTCCGGAAGATAAATCAGGTCCGGACCATCGCAGTCTTCCCCTGCGGAAAGAGCGGAAGCACCGGTCAGCCAGCCGGCATTGCGGCCCATGATTTCGATGATGGTGACGTTCTTCTTTTTATAGGAGAAGCCCAGGGCATCGCAGATGACTTCCTTCGTGGAAGTGGCGATGTACTTGGCAGCGCTGCCGAAGCCGGGAGTATGGTCAGTGATGGCCAGGTCGTTATCGATGGTCTTCGGGCAGCCGACAAATTTCTGCTTGGCACCGGTCAGCAGAGAGTAGTCATACAGTTTGCGGATGGTATCCATGGAATCGTTGCCGCCGATATAGATAAAGACTTCGATATCCAGCTTGTCCAGAAGCTCGAAGATGCGCTCGTAAATCTCTTTGCCTTCATGGATTTCCGGCAGCTTGTAGCGGCAGGTGCCCAGGAAAGCAGAAGGAGTTCTCTTCAGCAGTTCCAGATCCAGTTCGTTCTTAATGTGAGTGGACAGATCTACATACTGCTCATCCATAAAGCCCTGGATGCCGTAACGCATACCATAAACTTTACCATATCCTCTTTCCATAGCGGTGCGGAAAACACCTGCCAGGCTGGAGTTGATGACAGCGGTAGGGCCGCCGGACTGTCCAACCAATACATTACCCTTTGGCATATACAATGTCTCCTTTCACAGATCGTGCGAATCTTTCGCCAGCCGGCTGAAAAATCGCGATTAAAAGATATTGTAGCACATTCAGACCAAAATGGCAAACGGAATTCAATGGGAAGAAAGGGCGGACTTTATGCACAAAAAAGTGTGAAATTAATCGGAAAAACGAAGGATCATATGAAAAGAATCTATCATTATTTATTCTTTCTTCTTGCCATTTTGCAGATTCTGGGGTATTCTTATGTTATGATAACAGGCCGAATTGCGGCCGGATTAACAACAGGAGGAGAAATATGGAGAATCTCATCTACCTCGCACCGGTATGTGCGGTGCTGGCACTGTTTTTTGCCGTGTACAAGGCAATGTTTGTGTCCCGGCAGTCTGAAGGCAGCAGCCGCATGAAAGAAATCGCATCCGCCATCAGTGAAGGCGCGCATGCATTCCTTTTTGCCGAGTACAAAATCCTGGTCATCTTTGTGGCTGTTATTTTCGTACTCATCGGTTTAGGCCTGAACAACTGGAAAGAAGCTGTGTGTTTCCTGGTTGGCGCGGTCTTCTCGGTAGCGGCCGGTTATGCCGGTATGACCGTAGCGGTAAAAGCAAATGTCCGTACGGCCAATGCGGCGGAAGAGGGCGGCATGAATCATGCTCTCACGGTTGCTTTCTCCGGCGGTTCCGTCATGGGTATGTGTGTGGTCGGCCTTGGCCTTCTGGGCTGCAGCCTGATCTACATCATTACCGGAGATGCCGACATCCTGTTCGGTTTCTCCATGGGCGCTTCTTCGATCGCTCTGTTTGCCCGTGTCGGCGGCGGTATCTACACCAAGGCTGCTGACGTAGGCGCTGACCTGGTAGGTAAGGTAGAAGCCGGTATTCCGGAAGATGACCCCCGCAACCCGGCCGTTATTGCTGATAACGTAGGCGACAACGTGGGCGACGTAGCCGGTATGGGCGCTGACCTGTTTGAATCCTATGTAGGTTCTGTTGTTTCTGCTCTGGCTCTGGGCCTTACAGCCGTCGGCGCAAGCGGAACAGCGTACGGCGCTAAAGGCGCTGTGTTCCCTCTGGTGCTGGCTGCCATCGGCATTCTGGCTGCCATCGGCGGTACTTACTTCGTAAAGGGCGACAAGGGAAATCCCCAGCAGGCTCTCAGCATGGGTTCCTATGCTTCCGCAGCGATCGTGCTGGCAGCTTCCGTGATTTTCAGCTTTGTCTTCTTTGGCCGCATTAATGAAGCGATTGCCATTATCTCCGGTCTGGCAGTCGGTCTGGTCATCGGTAAGGTTACAGAAATTTACACCTCCGGTGATTATCGTTTCGTGAAAAAGATCGCGGACCAGTCCGAAACCGGTTCGGCTACGACGATCATTTCCGGTCTGGCAGTCGGCATGATGTCCACCTGCGTACCGCTGCTGCTGATCTGCGTAGGCATTTTCCTTGCGTATAAGACCTCCGGCCTGTACGGTATTGCCCTGGCTGCAGTCGGCATGCTGTCTACCACCGGCATCACTGTTGCGGTTGACGCTTACGGCCCCATTGCGGACAACGCCGGCGGTATCGCCGAGATGTCCGGCCTGGAAGAATCCGTCCGTGAAATTACGGATAAGCTGGATGCGGTCGGCAACACCACGGCTGCCATGGGTAAAGGTTTTGCCATCGGCTCCGCAGCCCTGACGGCTCTGGCTCTGTTCATGACCTATGCACAGGCTGCCAAGATGGATATGATCGACATCCTGAATCCGAATGTTACCATTGGTCTTCTGATCGGCGGCATGCTGCCCTTCGTTTTCTCCGCGCTTACCATGGACTCTGTATCCAAGGCAGCTTATAAGATGATCGAAGAAGTACGCCGTCAGTTCCGTACCATCCCCGGCATCATGGAAGGCAAAGGCAAACCCGACTATAAGAAGTGCGTAGCCATTTCCACGCAGGCAGCTCTTCGCGAAATGCTGGTTCCCGGTATTATGGCCGTGGTGGTTCCGCTGGCTGTCGGATGCCTGCTTGGCACCTCCGCTCTGGGCGGCCTGCTGGCAGGTTCCCTGGTAACCGGTGTTATGATGGCTATCTTCATGAGCAACGCCGGCGGTGCCTGGGACAATGCGAAGAAGTATATTGAAGAAGGCCATCACGGCGGCAAGGGCAGCGATGCTCATAAGGCAGCGGTTGTCGGCGATACCGTCGGCGATCCTTTCAAGGATACCTCCGGCCCGTCCATCAACATCCTGATCAAGCTGATGACAGTGGTTTCTCTGGTATTCGTTCCGCTGTTCCTGCAGATCAATGCCGGTGCCGGCCTGCTGAAATAATTCATTCCTGAAAACGGGATAGAATAATGTTTTCTTTCATAAAAACGGCAGATATCAGATGATTTCCGGATCTTAAAGGATTTCAGGATCGGATGATTCCTGTCAGGGGCGGCCCCATGAGGGCCGCTCCTTTGTATAAGGAAAAACATGGATCGGGAAGGAGAGAAAAATGAAGGACAGACTGCTCTTCAGGAAAAAAAGAATAGCCGGTTTCCTGGCAGTCCTGTGCCTTTTTCTGATGGCAGGGTGTGCTTCCCGGCAGAAAGCCGGAGAAGGAGGGGATGCAAAGCTCCCGGTAATAGGGGTGTCCATCAACAGTCTGCGGTCTCCTTTTATGATCGCTCTGGCGCAGGGAATCCGGGAAGGCGGAGAGGAAGAGGATGTGGAACTGATCCTCTCGGACTGCAACGGGGATATCCAGACACAGGCCTCCCAGATCCGTGATTTTGTCACGCGCGGAGTGAACGGAATTCTGATTGAGCCTCTGGATGAGCAGGCGCTGATTCAGGCAGTGGGAGAAGCCAGAAAATCCGGGATTCCTGTATACTGTGTGGACACGACCGTACGCTCGGAGGATATCACCTGTACGGTGGGCTCCGACAGTGTTGTGATGGGACAGAGCGCCGCCAGGTATATGGCAGAACTGCTCTATGAACGGTACGGAGAGTACCGGGGACGTGTTGTGAACCTGCTGGCCAGTGTCAACACCACGTCAGGGCGGGACCGCTCCAGAGGCTTTCACCAGGTCATTGATCAGTATCCGGACATCGAAGTGGTATCCGAGCAGAACGGAGCTCTGCAGCTGGATACCGCTACAAATACCATGATCAATATCCTGCAGGCCAATCCTGGGATTGACGCTGTCTGGTGTTCAGGGGATACAAACGCCCAGGGAGCACTGCAGGCCATGCGCCGTCTGGGACTTCTGCATACCAGAGAAGAAGATGGGCATATTATTCTGGTTTCCGCGGACGGGGCTGCGGAATCCCTGCAGGCTATCCGGGAAGGACTGATGGACGCCTGCATTTCCCAGAATCCCCTGGAAATGGGGCGGATGGCGGTACGGCTGATGAAGGCGGAAATCGCTGAAGGGAAAGAACCGAATCTGAAAATAATGACTTACCCCCTGTTTGTGATCACGGCAGATACGATTGATACGGAAAATCATGTCCGCTACGGGATCTGGTCGGAGGAAATTCCATGAGGAAAAAGCATTTGTTCAGGCAGTACGTACCTGCGCTTGCCATGCTGCTGATTCTGACGGTGGTTTTTGCCGCCGGATCGCCTCAGTTCCTGACGGTACGGAATCTCAGCAATATTCTGATGCAGACGGCGCCTATGTGTATTCTGGCCATCGGGCTGACCTTTGTGGTTCTGTGCGGACATCTGGACCTCTCCGGCGGGGCAGTGATCGCCATGGTGAGTGTCATCAGCGGTGTTCTGCTGAAGGCGAACGTTCCGGTGCCGGCCGTGTTCCTGCTGGCGATTCTGCTTGGTGCCGGCATAGGTTTTCTGAATGGGTTCTGTGTGGCGCTTCTGGGGATGAGCTCTTTCATCCTTACGATTGCGACGCAGATCATGGTCAGGGGCGGCGCCATGGCAATTTCCGGAGGAAGAACTTTGTACGGCCTCCCCGAAGCGTTTCTGCTTCCGGGGATGGGAACTCTTTTCAGGATTCCGGTTCCGGTGCTTCTTCTTCTCATTCTGTTCCCGGTCATGGAACTGGTACTCCGGCGGACTGTATTCGGATACCAGGTGATCGCTGTAGGAGAGGACCGCAGAGGCGCACAGATGGCAGGCGTGAACAGCCCGCTGGTCCAGATCGAGTGCTTTACGCTGGCCGGGGTTTTTTATGCTCTTGCCGGGATTATTCTGACTGGACAGCTGGGGGCGGTCGTCGCGTCCTGCGGGGAAGGAATGGAAATGACAGCGCTTTCCTGCATCGCCATAGGGGGGATATCCCTGTCGGGCGGACGGGGAAACCTGGTCGGAACGTTTTTGGGATGCCTGATTATCGGCTTTTTAGGCAGTGGTATAAATATGCTGAACCTGTCTCCGTATTACACCAACGTGATCCGCGGCATGGTGATTTTCGGGGCTCTTCTGATGGAAGCCGGCCGGATTCTTCTTCAGAAGCACAGAGAGGGGGAATATGATGTATAAAGCGGTTTTGGCAGATGACGAGCCGAAAATCTGTCAGCTGATTCTGGAGCTGGGAGACTGGAAAAGATTCGGTATTGAAGTGGCAGCCGTGTGCAAAGACGGAGAAGAAGCCTTTGAGAGCATCTGCAGGATCCGCCCGGACATCGTCCTGACGGATATCCGGATGCCGGTTTACGACGGCCTGGAGCTGATCCGCCGCGTTACGGAAGCAGGCCTTCATCCGGCGTTTATTATCATCAGCGGTTATAAATACTTTGAGTATGCCTACAATGCCTTCAAGTTCGGGGTGATAGACTATCTCCTGAAACCGATCGACCGGGAACAGATGAACGAAGTCCTGGAAAAAACCTGCCACATTCTTTCCAGACAGCGCGCATACCGGCAGGCGGAGGACGAACTGCAGCGGTTAAATGAACGCATGGAACTGTCCACCCGGAAGCAGCTGTTCCAGGATATGATGGATCCCGGATCTCCTTTCCCGGGCACGGCCGAAGAGCTGGAAACAAAATACCACAAACGCTTCCGGCATCCCTGCCTGCAGCTTATGTTTTTGCGGACGAACCGGAGCCTGGAACCGGAAAGCAGCCTTCTTCTGGTACAGAAGCTGACGGAGGGTCTGCAGAAGACCCTGGCGGATCCGGAAGGAAACCGTATCGGGAAGCCCTGTGTGGAGACCATCCGGGAAGGCCTGGCGGCCATTCTGGATTTTGAGGAGGGGCAGCAGGATACGGTACGCAGCCGACTGACGTCCTTTTTGTATGATGCCAGGGAACTGGCAGGGATGTTCGGAAATACCTGGGTGACGATCGGACTGAGCCGTGTTTTTCCTGCGGAGAAAACAGAATTGCTGCCGGAAGCGGCGAGAGAAGCTGAACTGGCAGCTGCAGCCAGGGCGGCATTGGGCGGAAACCGGATTCTGGATCTCTGGAACTGCCGTTTTTCCCGTGCCGCGGTGGAACAGATTATGGGGGAAGGAAGCCTGAAAAGCCTGGACAATGCTCTGGAAACGCTCTCTCCGGATCTGTTTACGGAAGTGATGAGGCGCGTATGCGAAAAGTGCGACCTGCAGCCCCCGCTGCGTCCTGATGTTCTGAGGAAAGTTCGCGATACCATCCTGGAAAGCTTCGACAACTATGCTGCCCGGCAGGAGGAGGACATCCGCTGGGCAGACCTGAAGCAGGAATGGCTGGAAGCGCTGGACCAGTGTGTAAGCATCCGGGATTACTTCAGTGAAATGGAATCCTGGGGGGGACGGTGCCTTGAAGAATGGAAAAGTCAGAAGCTGAGCCGTGAAAAGCGGCCGATCCGGCTGGCAAAAGCCTGGATTGCCGAACATTACAGCGAAGCGATCAGCCTGGAAAGCGTGGCGGATGAAGTCGGTCTTTCTCCGGCTTATTTCAGCACCAGCTTCCGGCAGGTGGAAGGACGCACTTTTTCGGATTATCTGACGGCAGTGCGGATGGAGGCTGCGAGAGAACTTCTCAGTTCCACGATGATGACCAACGCGGAAATCGCTGCACGAATCGGGTATGCGGATGAAAAGTATTTCGGGAAGGTATTTAAAAAGGAGGTCGGGATACGTCCCGGTGAGTACCGGAAGCTTTACCAGAGAAGATAAGCGCTCATAAAAATCGGGCGGACGGAGGCCATCCTGTGGACAGACAAAAAAAAGACGGCTGGTTTGATATTGTTTCCTACATCCTGATCACTTTATTTATTGTGGTTTTTATTCTGGCCATGGTCCAGAACCGGGAAGAACTTCTGGCGATTCTGCTGATTCTGCTGATCATTGTGATGGTGCTTCTGGCGCTCTATGCTCTGCGGCAGAGGAAAACTGCCCAGAAATACATACAGCTGCGGAAATGGATGAAGGAAGCGGATCTGGATGATATCGACGGACTCCCCGTGGAGCTGCAGGAGGAAGCAGAGAACTTCCTGCAGGCCCTGAACCGCCGCTATTCTTACGAAAACCTGAAGACGAATATTGAATACTCTGCACTGCAGAACCAGATCAATCCGCATTTTCTGTATAACACGCTGGACGGAATCCGCAGCCAGGCCATCCTTCATAACGAACCGGAAATTGCTGATATGACGGAAAAACTTTCCCGCTTTTTCCGCTACAGCATCCGGAACCGGGGAGATCTGGTAACACTGGAAGAAGAACTAAGCAATGTGGACGATTATTTTTCTATCCAGCGTTACCGGTTTGAGGACAGATTCTCTCTGGAAGTGGAAATTAAGAACAGAGATGCTCTCCGGTATTATCTGCCGAAGATGACCTTCCAGCCCATTGTGGAAAATGCTATTTTCCACGGCCTTGAGCCCAGGAAGGGAAAGGGGCAGCTGGTGATTCGTGTGGAACTGCTTCAGAACAGCCTCCGGATCCTGATACGGGATAATGGTGTGGGAATGGACCGGGAAACCCTGGAAACCCTGAGGCAGCGACTGAACGGGAAGATGCCCGAAAAACAGAAAAACGGAAAACGTACAGGAATTGCAGTCTACAATGTGAATAAACGTCTGCAGATCCTTTTCGGAGAGAGCAGCGGGCTGCAGTTTTTCAGTATGCCCGGAATGGGTACGGATGTGGAAATGCGGCTGCCGCTGGTGGATGAGGAGAACCGGAGCCGGTATCTGCCGGAATAAAGAGGCGGGGAGAAACCATGAAAGAACTGCTTCGGATGTATGAGGCGGCTGCAGCTGCAGAAGGGAGAGTCCCTCTTACGGGCTGCAGTCTGTATATTGAGGAAGGAGAAATTCTGCTTCTCATGGGCGGAATGGACTCCGGACGTATTCTTCTCACGGAATTTCTGTCCGGCAGGCAGACTCTGAAAAAGGGACAGCTCTATTTCAGAGATGAAAGGATCCGTGACAGAAGAATCCCTGCGGATCAGATACTCTGGCTGGATAACAACCGGAAAATGACACAGAACCTGAGCGTAGAGGCGAACCTGAAGTGCCTGGGAGCCAGAGGGACAGGAAGCGGGGGAAAGGGACTGCAGATTCTGCTGGAAGAATTCGGAATTCCCTGCGGTGCCGGACAGAAGCTGGCTTTCTGTACGAAAGTTCAGCAGGTTCAGCTCTGGTTCCTTCTGGCATTTCTGAAAAAATGTCCCCTGGTCTGTCTGGAAATGACCGGAATGGCGTTTTCGGAGGAAGAAGCCGCTTTCCTTGCGAAAACCATGAGAACCTGCTGCAGACAAGGGATTTCCACGGTTCTTTCGGCCGGAACAGAAAATCTTCTGACTTCCTTTGCAGATCGTATCGGGTGGATGGAAAACGGAAGAGTGGAAAAGATGTTCTACAGTCCGGAAGAATGGCAGAAAGCACAGGAATACAGAGCAGAACGGAAGAACGGCAGCCGCCGGGAAGGAGCCGGGGGATGTGATGAGGATAGGCAGCTTCTGTATGAAACGGATTCGCGGAGGCAGGGAACGGAAAACGGCCGGGCAGATCAGGTTTTCCGGATCCCGGAGACCAGCTTCCGGCATCTGATGGAAGGCAGAAGCATCGGATGGAATCTGATGCTCTCCTTGTCCCGGCATGTTGGAACCCGGTTCGGGTTTGTGGAAAAAAATATGGAACGTTTCCTGGAGACCGAATTCAGAAAACGCTGTGGGATCCGGCCAGACGCCGAACTGGTACAGGACCTGACGGCTCCGGAAAAGAAACTGCTGGTTCTTTACCGTGCAATGCTTATGAAGCCGGCACGGATTATTCTGGAGGAAGGAGCTCTTCCTCTGGAGGAATCCGGCCGGGCGAAAGCCATGGAACTGATCCGGGAAATGCGCGAACGGGGCAGTGAAGTACTGCAGGAGGGAAAAAGAGAGACATCCCGGGAGACGGTTTTTTGACAGAACGTTTGTTTTGTGGTACAGTACGAAGGTGCGCCGTATGAGAAAGAAACGGAAAACAGAAATCTGGAAATCATTCCCCGGCAGACGCATCTGCCGGGGTTCCCTGAAATAAAAGGAAGGTTCGGAAGTGGCACAGCAAAAAAAGAAATCAAAATCAAAAACGAAAGGAACGGCCTCCGGAAACGGAAAGACTGCGGCAGCCGGAAGAAGAACTACGAAGAGCAGTCCTGACTCCAGACCGAAAGCGGCTTCCGGCCGCCGGACGTCGGAGCAGAAATCTGCAGAACCGGCAGGAAAGAACGGATATGAAGCAGCCCTTCTTGCGGCTGCTGCTTTCTGTATTCTTCTGCTGCTGGCAAATCTGGATCTGGCGGGCTCCCTGGGCAGGTCTTTGAAACGAATCCAGCTGGGTTCGTTCGGAACGATGGGTTACATCTTTCCCGTTCTGCTGTTCTGGGTAATCTGCCTGGTGGTGGTAAACGGGAAGAAAAGACCCGGCGCGGCGGCCCTGAAAGCGGGCGCCTGGCTGCTGGTTTACGCGTCTGCCTGCGGATTGCTGGAACTGATCGGAAACCAGGCCGCCGGGCTGGAACTGACTATGGCGGATTATTACCGGCTGGGCGGTGAAACCCTGAACGGCGGATGGACCGGCGGTCTGTTTATGACGAGCATTTATCCTGTGATGGGAGTGGTCGGTACCTATGTCATTCTGGCTGCTATTTTTATTGTAGGCGTAGTGCTGGCTACTGGCAGAAGTGTTCTGGAGCCACTGTCCGAGCGCGGAAGCCGGTACATAGAGGACGCGCGTGAAGAACGGAATCTGCGCCGTGAGGCGGAAGCCCTGCGCCGGGAAGAAGTACAGCTTCGGCGGGAGGAACGCCGCCAGGCTCTGATGGAAAGGCGCTCCAGTCTGGAGGAAGAGAAGGAACGTTTCCACCGGGGAGATTTCCTGACAGTAGGAGAGGATGATACAGAAATCCGGGATGCTGCTCCGGAGAAAAAGGAACGTCCGGCCCGCCATGTGACGGCGGAAGAAATCAATGCCGGGGAAGAAACGCTTCCCGGGAAGCCGGCTGGAAAACTGAAGGCGAGGAAGGTAAGCCGCACGCTGGAAGAACTGGATGCCCTGGACCGCGGACTGGAAAACCAGAAAGAAAAACGGACCGAGAGCCTGCGGCTGCCGGATCCCGAACCTGTGGAAGTTTCGCCGGCTGAACCTGCGTTTGAACCGGTAATCCATATGGGAATGAGGGAATTCCGGGAAGAGGAACCGGAAAGAACGGAAAAAACCCGTACAGCAGAAAATCATCACACAACAGCTAAACCTCATGCGACAGATAATCCGCGCAGAACAGATGCACTGCACAGAATAGAAAATCTTCGCGCAGCAGACAAACCCGCTGTGAAGGAGAAGGCGGACGCCCTGCGGCCGGAAAAAACAGAACTGCCCTGGGCAGAAAAGACAGAGTCTCTTCAGGCGGATAATGCGTTTGAGAAGCAGCCGGTTCCGGAGAGAATGGAAGAAGAAACTCCGGAAGATTCGATGGCGGGGTATGATGAATTCCCTGCAGGTCCTGTCCCGTCTGCCTGGGAACTGGAGCTTGGCCCCGGAAAAACAAAGACACAGGGTAAAGAGAAAACCTCCGGAAAGGGTGAGACGAAAAAACCGCTGCAGGAGGAAAGCATCTGGCGCACCGGAAAAGCGGCGGACGGAACGTCCGGCGTGACCTTTACCTCACCACTGCCTCCGGTACATCCGGCTCCGGAAGAACAGGTTCCCAAAAAGGAATATCAGATGCCTCCGCTGGAACTGCTGACACAGGGCGAGCGGAGTATACGCACTTCAGCGGAAACACTCCGGGCGACAGCAGCCAAGCTGCAGCAGACGCTGCGTGATTTCGGCGTAGGTGTAACCGTGACTGACATCAGCTGCGGTCCTACAGTAACCCGTTACGAGCTGCAGCCGGATCAGGGCGTGAAAGTAAGCCGGATCGTATCGCTGCAGAATGACATCAAGCTGTACCTTGCCGCTACGGAAATCCGTATCGAAGCGCCGATCCCCGGAAAATCCGCTGTAGGCATCGAAGTACCGAACGAAGTCAGTGAAACCGTGTACCTGCGCGAGGTACTGGAGTCCCAGGAATTCCGTAAATCTGCTTCCCGTATCAGCTTCGGTGTGGGCAAGGATATCGCCGGTGCTGTGGTGGTTTCAGATCTGGCCAGGATGCCTCACGTTCTTATTGCAGGTGCTACCGGTACAGGAAAATCCGTATGCATCAATACCATCATCATGAGTATCCTTTTCAAAGCCAGACCGGATGAGGTCAAGCTGATTATGATCGATCCGAAGGTGGTGGAACTTTCTGTATATAATGGGATTCCTCATCTGATGATTCCGGTAGTAACGGATCCTAAAAAAGCTGCCGGTGCCCTCCAGTGGGCAGTGGCGGAAATGACAGACCGGTACAAGCGTTTTGCAGACCTGGGTGTAAGGGATATCAAGGGCTATAATCAGAAAATCAAGGCAATGGAAGACGAGGGAGAGGAACCTCTGCCTCAGATCGTTGTGATTGTAGACGAGATGGCAGATCTTATGATGGCAGCCAAGAACGAGGTGGAGGATGCGATCTGCCGCCTGGCTCAGCTGGCCCGTGCAGCTGGTATTCATCTGGTGCTGGCAACGCAGCGTCCTTCCGTGGATGTCATTACCGGCCTGATTAAGGCAAACGTACCTTCGCGGATTGCTCTGGCGACTTCCTCAGGCGTGGATTCCCGGACGATTCTGGATATGACCGGTGCGGAAAAGCTGCTCGGAAAAGGAGATATGCTCTTTTATCCGTCCAACTTCCCCAAGCCTCAGCGTGTACAGGGAGCTTTTGTAACAGATGAAGAAGTACAGGCTGTTGTGGATTTCCTGACTCCGCAGGCAACTGCTCCGGCTTCCCACAAGGCACTGGAACAGCGCATGGAAGAAACATCTAAGGATGCAGGTACCGTGGGTGCCGGGGAGAGAGACGAGCTTTTTGAAAAGGCAGGCCGGTTTATCATTGAAAAGGATAAAGCTTCGATCGGAAATCTGCAGAGAGTATTCCGCATCGGTTTTAACCGGGCAGCCCGCATCATGGATCAGCTGGCGGATTACGGCGTCGTGGGAGAAGATGAAGGTACGAAAGCCCGTGAGATTCTTATGACCATGGAGGCCTTTGAGGAACTGCTGAGACAGCTGAACGGCTGATGAAATTTGTGGTAGATATTTTTGCACTGTTGGTGTATAATTATGCGCGTGACTTTCGAACGCGGGGGGAGGGAAGACTGCGCGGGCCACAAATAAATGATTGCGGAGGAATTGCAGAATGACAAGAATAGCTATTTCTGGATACGGCAACCTTGGAAAAGGTGTTGAAAAAGCGATTGCCCAGAACCCGGATATGGAACTGGTCTGTGTGTTTACCCGGAGAGATCCGGCAGCAGTGAAGACAGCTTCCGGCGCCCCGGCTGTTCCCGCGGCGGATATGTCTGCCTGGGCGGATAAGGTGGATGTGCTGATTCTCTGCGGAGGCAGCGCCACGGATCTGCCGGAGCAGACTCCGGCAGCAGCCGCGCTTTTCAACGTCGTAGACAGCTTTGATACGCATGCTAAAATTCCGGTCCATTTCGCGAACGTGGATGCGGCCGCGAAGGCAGCCGGAAAGGTAGCCATGATTTCCGTTGGCTGGGATCCCGGTCTGTTTTCCCTGAACCGGATTTATGCGGAGTCTATTCTGCGTGAAGGCAGCACCTACACCTTCTGGGGCAAGGGAGTCAGCCAGGGCCATTCGGACGCCATCCGCAGAGTTCCCGGTGTGAAAAGGGGAATCCAGTATACTGTCCCTGTACCTGAAGCCATTGAAGCTGTCCGTGAGGGCAAAAATCCGGTTCTCACTACCCGCCAGAAGCATACCCGCGAATGTTATGTGGTACCGGAGGAAGGGGCGGACCTGTCAGCTATTGAGACAGCTATCAAGACCATGCCCAACTATTTCGATGAATACGATACCACGGTGAATTTTATTTCCGAAGAAGAGTTCGAGAAAGAGCATACGACTCTGCCTCACGGCGGTTTTGTCATGCGCAGCGGGGTTACCGGAAACGGTACCAGCCAGCTGATTGAATACTCTCTGACGCTGGGTTCCAATCCGGAATTCACCTCCTGCGTTCTGGTGGCGTATGCCCGGGCTGTGGCACGGCTGTCGGCGGAAGGCGAATGCGGCTGCAAAACGGTCTTTGATATCGCTCCGAAGTACCTTTCTCCACTGGATGATGAGGACATCAGGGCTCACCTGCTGTAAACAGATACGCCGGCAGTACAACCGCCGGCAAAACAAGGAGAGCGGAACCGCCGGCCGGCGGTTCCGCTCTTTTCAACATATAGAAAGTTAATGCTTTTGGACCGGAAGGGCAGCATTCACCAGAATTCCGTTCAGCTCAATGCGGTTTTCCACGGGAATTACCAGACAGGTACGCCCGTCGATCACCCTGGTCTGAAACTGGTCCAGCGCTTCCGGATCCGCCGTAATCTTAACTCCGGTGGTTTCTATGGTGCACCGGGAAGGCTGTGAAATATTGGAGGCAGCCAGGGCTCCCTGAGGTCCGGCCAGCCGGTCGAAGCTTTCACCGACATCATCCAGACTTTCTGAAGGAGCGCCGCTGTCTTCCAGAAGGCGGAGAACATCCTGTCTTGTGAGTTCCAGCGGCTCCGGGTTTTCACTGGCCGCATCCACCAGAGCGTTCAGGTTCTGCTGTACAGCTTTGGCTGTTTCAAAATCCGCCTGTTCCAGGGCTTCTTCTGTCAGTTCGCGGAAGATGTCTTTCTGGTTTCCGGCAGTCATGGGGAGCAGACAGCCCAGCACCTCGCTGAGAAGATCCGGCTGGATTTCTTCCGGCTTCGCGGCATAGAAAAGAAGGTTGTGAATATCCGTCTGGCGGTCCTGGAAGGCAGGAAACAGAAATCCGTTCACAGGTTTTCCGACGATCCAGTCACGAATTCTGGCCTGCAGTTCATTGGAATCCGGATTGTAGGCCAGGGCCGGCTTGTCCAGACTCACGGGGCACATGGCGCACATAATCGGGGAGTAGACCAGCTCCGAGGCATCAAAAAGAACTTTCCCGTCAGTCCCTTTGCCGGGTACGTCGTAATCCCCGTATGCCAGCAGAATCAGGTAATTCTCGGAAAAGGTGAAATTCGCGATGACCCTGTCAAAGAACTCGCCGAGGAGCGCTTCATCTTCCAGGCGGGAGTGGAGAAGCTCCATCAGGAATGCCTGGGCACCGCCCTCCTGTTCCGCGTCCGTACGGACTTCCAGGTTCAGCATGTTTTTGCCGAGGCCTCCCGTGAGGAGCCGGCGGAAAATATCAAAATACTTGAACTGTTCTTCCTCCGGAAGGGCCAGAAGCATTACAGAGGTTTCCAGGATTTTCTCCTTCTCATGATTCACATAGCAGCAGCAAAGCTTCGAAAACGTGGATTTCTCCGGTTTGAGCTGCTTCTTAATCTCCAGGATCTCTTTCTTATTCATAACTTCCTCTCTTTCTTTACATAAATGTCTGCTTTAAGTGAGTCCTCAACTTGCTGACACTCACTGACAACCGAGCAGTTGCTAAGATCACTGCGCTGAAGATATTACAGGCCGACTGACCGGCTCACCAGATGAGCGGTGCGTCCACAATCTCACCGGATAAGTGGCACCTCCTCGAGCTTACCGGATAAGTAGTGCGTCCGCGATATTGTCTCACCGCAGGACGGTGTCGGAGGGGCTGCCGGGTTCTAGCCGCCTCATCTTGGCTTCTCGGGCGTCGC
>CACZQT010000164.1 GCA_902783295.1 uncultured Lachnospiraceae bacterium | reverse complement strand
GGTTCTTTTCAAACGGCTCCTCGATCTCCTTCAGATGCTGAAGCAGCCGGATATCATTGGAAAATTTGTGTGCACTCTGGGCGATTCCGGCCAGCACGGAAAGTACCCGGCTGTCCACCTTTCTGGAGTATGTCTGCCCGGATACCGGATAGCAGGAAGAAAAGCCCATCTTTTCCGCGATCCGGCGGTCCGCTTCCCGGCATTTCTCGTGGTCGCCTTCAAAAAGTTCCAGGAAACTGGCCTGGGTGCCGGTGGTGCCTTTGGAACCAAGCATTCGCAGGGATTCTGTCACATATACCAGGTCCTGATAATCCAGCACCAGGTCCATGAGCCACAGAGTCGCCCTTTTTCCCACCGTCGTCGGCTGGGCAGGCTGGAAATGCGTAAAGCCCAGTGTCGGCTGTGCTTTCCATTCGTCTGCGAATTTCGCCAGGGCGGCCATCACATTCACCAGCTTTTTCTTCACGAGCCTGAGAGCATCCCGCATGAGGATCAGATCCGTATTATCCCCCACGTAGCAGGAAGTTGCGCCAAGGTGGATAATGCCCTTCGCTTTCGGGCACTGGAGACCATAGGCATACACGTGGGACATCACATCATGCCGCACTTCCTTTTCACGGGCTCTGGCAGCTTCGTAGTTGATGTCTTCCGCATGAGCTTTCAGTTCTTCGATCTGTTCTTCGGTAATGGGCAGGCCAAGTTCCTTCTCGGTCTCTGCCAGGGCAATCCAGAGTCTGCGCCAGGTGCGGAATTTCCGGTCCTGTGAAAAAATCTCCTGCATCTCCCGGCTGGCATAACGCTGCGACAGCGGGGATTCGTATCTGTCCTCTGCCATAGTCTCCTTCTCCTTATTTATTAACGTCCTTTATCCGATAACATCCTGCATATCATATCTGCCTGCCGGTTTTCCTGCAAGGAATCTGGCAGCTGCCACGGCGCCTCTTGCGAAAATCGCCCGGGAAGAGGCCTGATGGCTGAAGGTAACTACCTCGTCCGTCCCGGCAAAAATTACATCATGCTCTCCTACAATCGTGCCGCCGCGCACCGCCGCAAAACCGATCTCCTTCGGGTCGCGTTTCTCGCGGCGCTCCGAACGGTCAAAGGTATAGTGGTAAGCTCCGCTGCATCCTTCGTTGACCGCATCCGCCAGGGCAATCGCCGTGCCGCTGGGTGCGTCCACCTTCCGGCGGTGATGCTTTTCCAGAATTTCGATATCGAAACCTGCCTCTGCCAGTACCGGTGACGCTTCCTTCAGGATCTTGAACAGCAGATTCACACCGATAGACATGTTGGCGGACTTCAGGACTGCCGCCTCTTTGGCAGTCTTTTCCAGCGCTGCCAGCTGTTCTTCCGACAGACCCGTCGTGCAAAGGACAACAGGAATTTTCTTTTCCTCTACAAAGGCCAGCAGAGCGTCGACCGCTTTTGCGTTGGAGAAGTCTATGATCACGTCTCCCTCCACACTGCAGTCAGCCGGCGTTTTGAAAACCGGATAATCGTTTTTCTGTACATCGTACAGGTCGATGCCTGCCACGATCTCCATATCCTTCTCCTCCGCCACCATCGCGGTCACAACCTGGCCCATAACGCCATTGCATCCATGCAGGATTACTCTGATCATTCCAAACCTCTTTTCTGTAAAACAGACTGCACCTGCGCACTCTTTCTGCCCGGTGCGCAGCGGCTGTCCTCTGTGATGAAGAAAGGCTGTCCCCGTAAAGCGACAGCCTGACTATTCTTTGTAATGAAGCCCGGAAAAATACTGTATCAATGTTTTCCTGAAAACTCCCGGGCTGCGGGGTTCCGGCCTGTTTCTCAGATCAGCCCCATCTTTCTCATCTCGCCCTGAAGGCGCTGCAGGTTCTTCTCCTCCATGTCACACAGAGGCCGGCGCAGAGGGCCTACATCCATTCCCATCAGGTTTAAGCCCACCTTTACAGGAATCGGATTGACCTCACAGAACAGGGCGTTGATCAGCGGCATGGCCTTCAGCTGGAAGTCCATGGCCTTCTCACGTTCTCCTGCCAGATAATCCACGACCATCTGATGGGTTTCTTCCGGCATGACGTTGGCCAGAACGGAAATGACACCCAGTCCTCCGATAGAAAGAATCGGCAGTACTTCATCATCATTGCCGGAATAGATATCCAGAGGTACGCCGGCTTCCCGGGACAGGGACGCCAGCAGGGAAATCTGCGCCAGGTTTCCGCAGGCTTCCTTAATTCCGGTGACATTTTTATTCCGCCTTGCGATTTCCACAGCGGTCGCCGGAAGGATATTGCAGCCGGTGCGGCTGGGAACATTGTACATGATAATCGGAATCGAAACACTTTCCGCGATCATGGAGTAATGCTCAATCAGGCCTTTCTGCGTCGCTTTATTGTAATAAGGACTCACAATCAGCAGGGCATCCGCGCCGTCCTTTTCCGCATCCTGAGACAGTTCAATAGCCGTTTCCGTGCTGTTGGAACCGGTTCCCGCGATCACCGGGACACGTCCGGCGACATACTCCGCGGTAAAGCGGATGCATTCCTTGTGTTCCTCCATGGAAAGGGTCGAGCCTTCACCCGTCGTTCCGCAGATGATGATGGCGTCTGTTTTATGGTCAATCTGATAGTCCAGCAGTTCTGCCAGTTTCTTGTAATTTACCGCGGAACCATCCGCTGTAAAGGGAGTTACAATTGCTACGCCGGAGCCTGTAAAAACAGCCATGCGTACACCTCCTTCAGGGTACGGGAGATTTCTCCCCGGATCATGCTTCTATATGAGTCTGATTCCTTAACTGTTCAGAACCAATCCGCAGATTCGCCTTGCTTCGCAAGTCGATCGCTGCTTCGCAGCTTTTATCTGCGGCTGTATGGCTCTTGCCATATGAAAACTGATAAAAACAGCCCCGTTCGAGCAAGCTCTACGTGTCTGTTTTTCCGGTTTTCGCATGGTTCTGAATAATTACCATATTTAAATCAAGATTTTATCATGGGACAGCATTATTGTCAATGAACAGTATTTCCGCAGATTAGCATAGAGTCTCTTTGCTGTTCCGGTCAGGGCAAAAGCTTTTCCAGTATCTCCGCCATCCGCTCGGCAAAGACTCTGTGTCCTTCCCCGGACAGGTGAACCTCATCGAAAGCCAGCGGAACAAACCACCCTGCTGTACATACACAGGCAGTCTGATATCTCTGTGACAGAGCAGTGTACAAAGATCCGAGGCAGATACTTTCTTCATGAAGCATGGCCAGTTCCGGATCTGCAGAATCATAGGAGCCGATCGCCGGAGGCGCCATCAGCAGAATGGAAAGATCCGGTATTTCCCGGCGTATATCAGCAACCAGGACCTCCATCCTCCCGGCTGTGTTTACGGCACGAGGTTCCCGCACATATATCAGATCATTCGTGCCCAGCATGATTCCCAGCCAGTCCACACCTTTTTCTTCCTTCGCCTTCCGGAGGAGATCCAGCAGCCGTCTGCGTCCGCCCGGATCTGCCGGAATCTCCCGGCCATTCATGGCGTTCACAAGAATCTTCCATTTTCCATCCGTTTTTTCCGCAAGCCGTCCGGTCCATATCTCCTTTTCCGGGTAACGTCCTCCGCAGGGGTCATACCCATAGGTATTCGAATCTCCGTAAAACAGAATCGTCCTCATTTCCATTCACCCTTCCCTGGTTTTCATCTTTTATGATCTCTTCAGGAAAAACACCGGCGTTTCCGCTGCGCCGGACTCAGTGAAAGGCCCTTTCCTGAAGATATTTTCTCAGGCCTGCCGCGATTTCTTCCTCAGAGGGAGGGCACCCGCGGATACAGGTTTCAAAGCCCATCGTGCAGTTTCCTACTCCCAGTTTTCCATGCTTACCGCGGTGCCCCTGTCCGATCGCAATGGAAACGTCCAGCTTTTCCAGCAGTCCCTCCGCCGCCAGCTGTTCCAGGGCCGGCACCAGAGACGCATAGCAGGCACTGCAGGATTCCGATTCATTCACGGTATAGCTGACGTCCAGAAGCTTTCTCTCCGGCAGGTCTTCGAAGGGCTCTCCTTCACAGGTAATCAGCCGAAGCTGCGAAATATCAGCGCTTCCCACGCCCAGTGCTTCCGCCATTCCGATATAAGGAACCGTTTCCTGAGGAACATGCAGCAGCGAGCAGACATAGGCGTCCACCAGAACAGGATCCAGGGCTGCCATCACGCAGTTGCGGACCACCGGATTTCCCCCTTCTTCAAAATCCAGGTCCCCGCAGATATGGTCGATAACAATGTAATCCGGCTTCAGATATGTATTCAGGTGCGCAATAGGCCGGTGCAGCCCCATGGAATGAAAGCGCCTTTTTTCAGAATTGGGAATCAGTCCCTTCATGTTCTTCAGCGCGCAGGTAATATGGGTCTGGCAGTGTCCCTTCAGAACCGGCACATTGATCAGGAAATCCCAGTCCCGCACACAGCGGCACACCGTGAGTGTCTCGCCGCCGCAGTCAGCCGGAAAGCCTTTTTCTTTCTGGGTATCCAGCAGCCGGACCCCGTAGGTACGGGCCAGGTGCTGGTAACCGCAGTATTCGAATGCTTCTGAAGTACGGTCCCCCACCCATGAGCCCTCGGCAATCACAATCTCGTACGTACCCAATTCCTTCAGTGTTTCAATGATTCCCGCCACCACTTCCGTATGTGTAGTTCCACCGAAACACGCCGGGGAGGGAGTCACCAGATTGGGCTTGATCGCAATCAGCGCCGGCGCCGGAGGAAGTTGCTGCGCCAGTCCCGACTGGATCAGAAGGCGTTTTGTCATGTTTTTATAATCCGTTCCATAAGAACGCCAGATTTCATTCCGGTTCATGGCTGTATACCTCTTTATATAGTTCATCGGGATGTGTCCGCTGTTTCATCCCCGAGAATCATCAAAACGTATCTGTTGGCTTATCTGCCTCGCCGCATATGCAGGACAAGGGGACAGTCCCTCTGTCCCAAAACCGGGACAGAGGGACTGTCCCCTTGTCCTGCCTGCCCTCATCCGGAACATGCATCAGCGTGCAGCGTTCTCTGCGATCATCGCTCCGGGCGCTCCCTTTGTCAGGCGTTTTTCCACACAGGTTTTCAGGGAAATCGCCTCGTAAATATCCTCTCCGAACACCGGGCAGACCGCCTGGTATTCTGCCAGGGGCAGGTCATCCAGCGAGCAGTCCAGTTCTATGCAGCGAAGGACCAGCTGCCCGATGATCCCGTGGGCATCCCGGAAAGGAACGCCGTGATTCACCAGGTAATCTGCTGCATCCGTTGCATTGGTAAAGCCGTTTTTCGCGCTTTTTGCCATGACATCTTTATTCCACTTCATGGTTTCCAGCATACCGGTAAACAGAGTCAGGCAGTCCTTTACGGTATCGATGGCGTCAAAAGCGCCTTCCTTATCCTCCTGCATGTCCTTATTGTATGCCAGGGGAAGGCCTTTCATGGTCACCAGAAGCTGCATCAGATGGCCGTAAACTCTTCCCGTCTTTCCTCTCACCAGTTCCGCAATATCCGGATTCTTCTTCTGCGGCATAATGCTGCTGCCGGTGCTGTAGCCGTCGTCAATCTCTACAAAGCGGTATTCGTTGGAGTTCCAGAGAATGACCTCCTCCGAAAAACGTGACAGATGCATCATAATCAGGGACAGATCCGACAACAGCTCTATCAGATAGTCCCGGTCGGAAACCGAGTCCATGCTGTTGGCAGTAGCCTGCCGGAAATCCAGCAGCTGCGCCGTATATTCCCGGTCCAGAGGATAGGTGGTTCCGGCCAGGGCACCGGCTCCCAGGGGACATTCATTCATGCGTTCCCTGGCATCACGCAGCCTGGAAGCATCCCTGAGAAACATCTCCCGGTAGGCTCCGAGATGATGCGCCAGAGTAGTAGGCTGGGCCTTCTGCAGATGGGTGAAGCCCGGCATATAGGTCTCCAGGTGCTCCTGCATCAGCCGTTCCAGAGTATCCGTCAATGACTGTACC
>CACZQT010000163.1 GCA_902783295.1 uncultured Lachnospiraceae bacterium | reverse complement strand
TTTACGAGACACGGAAGAATTTGTCAATATCCTGCCGGGAGATTTCTGCGGCTGTTTCGAGAGGATTCGACCGGGCAGGATCTGCTGTTCATCCGGTTCGATACAGACAAGAAGGCCATGGAGACGCACCCCATGGCCCTGCTTAGAGCTATTTCAGTTTTGCAAATTTGTTCTTTTTGGTAAGGCCCTTCTTTTTCAGCCATTTTTTATATGCTGAATATTTGGCTTTAGGCAGAGTCACCTTTGCCGTTTCGGGTACGCCCGCAAAAGCATCCGTGCCAACGACGGGATCCGTCAGCTTTTCACTGCGGATCGTGATTTCCACCAGCTTCTTGCACCCGGAAAAAGCCTTGCTTCCGATTTTTGTGACTGTATCCGGAAGGTCAATCGCCGTCAGGGCGATGCATTTTTCAAAAGCTGATGTACCGATCGTTTTCAGATTGCTTCCGAAAGTGACTGTTTTCAGCTTTTTACACCCGGAAAAAGCCTCATCCCCGATACTGGCGATATTCTTTCCCAGAACCAGCGTCTTCAGCTTGGTATTCTTTTTAAAAGCTTCCTTTTCCACAGAAACCACTCTCAGACTTTTTGTTCCGATTTTTACGGTATCCGGTATGATAACCTTTGTTTTCTTTGCCGTAAATCCGGTCAGGGCAACCTGCTTGTCCTCTTTTACAACGATGTACTTCAGTCCGGTGCCCGGATCGGTATAAGCGGTATCCTTCAGGGCATTATATGTGGAAAGGGTAACCGGCTTTCTGTCAGGGAACAGGGCATTGTACTGCTCCAGGACCGCCTTCCAGTCAGCTTTCAGCAGCGCCGGAACTTTCAGTACAGCTGCTTCTGCGAAAACAGGCTGCTGTTTGCCGCCTTCCTCCCCTGTGTACAGTTCCGGGATGGTTTCCTGCAGGAAAACCACCTTGGCAACGCCTGTCAGGCTTCCGGCTTCCAGTTTTTGAAAAGTACCGGCAAGAGTCAGGGTTTTCAGCTTTCCTGCCACGCCAAAACCGCGGCTGCCCACAGGCAGAGCAGTTACAGATGCAGGAACGGTATATTCCTTCGCCTTTTTGGCCGGAGGATACAGGAAGATACTCTTCTTCGCCGGATCAGCAAAGAGAACACCGTCTTCGGAAGCACAGGTCGTACTGCCATCCGCAACAAGAACCTCTTCCAGTGCCGTATTTCCGCCATCGAATGCATTCCCGCAGACCGCATCCCCCAGTATCTTCAGGGACTTCGGCAATTTGATGGTCTTTAATGCAGTACAGCCGGCAAAAGCCTTTCCATAAATGCCTTCCACACCTTCAGGCAGGCTCATTTCTGTCAGAGCCTTACATCCATAAAAAGCGTAACAGGAGACTACAGACAAGGTAGAAGGACGGGTATCTGTGCCAAACTGTACATCATAAAGCTCGGAACAGCCGGCAAAAGCACCATCTCCGATTTCTTTCACAGTGTACGGAATCCGGATTCTCTTTACATAGCTTTCCGATGTCATACTGCCCTTTGCGGCATTCCAGGTCACTTTGGCCAGTGTGGAACCGGTCGGATCATTCTTTCCGAGACTTCCGATCCGTACAACTGTATAGCCGTTCACCACAGAAGGAAATGCGATATTCGGCTCCTGCGGATCCAGGTCGCGCCGGAGAATCGCCGCCGTTTTATTCGTTTCATCCAGAACTTCATACGTCCATTTTCCGCTTTTCCGCTCTTCAGCATGCACCAGGCTCCCCTGAACGGCCAGCCAGAAACAGCAGACTGCCAGAAACAGTCCTGCGGACAGTCGTTTTCGATTCACAGGTTGAACCTCCTTTCCTGTCCCCGCTCAAAATAGTTCTTCCCCGAAAGATTTTCCCAAAGAAGGAGCAGGCGCAGCGCCCGGAAGCGCTGCGCCTTTTTCCTCTCCTTTTCAGGAAGCAGGATAAGATTTTTCTTATGCGTCTTCTTCCGCTGCGCGGGCTTCGATTTCCTTCCTCTGGACTTCTTCCGGAGCCTGCTCGTAACGGGCGAATTCATAGGAATAGCTGCCGATACCGCCCGTCATGGAGCGCAGATCTGTGTTGTAACCATTCAGCTCCGCCATGGGGACATCCGCTTCGATGATCTGATTTCCGTGATGATCCGGATTCATTCCAAGCACACGGCCGCGGCGCTTGTTCAGGTCGCCCATAACATCACCGGTAAAGCGGTCCGGCACCTTTACTTTAAGGCTGGCAATCGGTTCCAGCAGGCAGGGACGGCTGGCCGGATCGGCAAAGCAGGCCTTAACTGCCAGATGGGTAGCCAGTTTGAATGCCATTTCAGAAGAGTCAACTGCATGGTAGGAACCGAAGACCAGGGTCGCCTTCAAGCCAACGATCGGATAACCGGCCAGCGGGCCCTTCACAACCA
>CACZQT010000162.1 GCA_902783295.1 uncultured Lachnospiraceae bacterium | reverse complement strand
TATGGTATCGCTGAAAGATATAGCGAAGAGATGCGGCGTATCGGTGGCTACCGTGAGCAAGGCGCTGAACGATCAGAGCGACATCAGTGAAGCGACCAAGGAAAGTATCCGGCATGCTGCCCGGGAGATGGGATATTTCCCGAATTCATCTGCCAGGGCGCTGAAAACGAACCGGACCTATAATCTGGGCGTTCTGTTTGTGGATGAAGCACACAACGGACTCACACATGATTATTTCGCGCAGGTGCTGGACAGTTTTAAAGTGAAGGCGGAAGCAGAAGGGTATGATATCACCTTCATCAGCAGTGACCGGACCAAGCAGAAGATGACTTATCTGGAGCACAGCCGGTACCGGGGCGTGGACGGCGTTATCATCGCTAATGTGGATTTCGACATGGCGGAAGTGATGGAGCTGATCCGCAGCAGCCTGCCGGTGGTCACGATCGACCACAGCTTTGACAACAAGCCGGCTGTTCTTTCGGACAACGCAAAAGGAATGGAAGAACTGGTCCGCTACATAGTATCCTGCGGGCATAAAAAAATCGCTTACATTCACGGCGGAGACCGTTCCAATCCCACCCGGAACCGGCTGGGGAGTTTCTACCGGACGCTGGAAGATCTGGGAATCAGTGTCCCGGACGAGTATCTGAAAGCGGGCAGCTACCGTGACACACAGAGCTGCTACGACCGGACGATGGAGCTGCTCCGGCTTCCGGAGCCTCCGACCTGTATCCTGTATCCGGATGACCTGGCCTGTATCGGCGGGATCAATGCCGTGAAGGACAGAGGGCTCAGCATTCCGGAGGATGTGTCTATTGCCGGGTATGACGGACTGAGAATCGGCCAGCTGCTGACTCCGCGGTTTACGACAATCTGGCAGGATACAGAAACTATAGGACGCCTGGCTGCGGAGAAACTGATCGGCATGATTGAAAATCCCCGCACCACGCTGGCGGAGCGGGTGATTATCCCCGGCAGGCTGATTACGGGGGAATCCGTGAGAAGGATCCGGTGAGTCCTGCTTTTTCGAGAGCGCGGCCGGAAACATAACTGCCGGCCTGCGCACGGGATAAGCCGGAATGATATGGAGATATGGAAATACGAAAAAACGGGCACTGTCTGCAGACAGTGCCCGTTTTTTCGCTGCACAGGAAACTTTTTATTCATTTTCTTTCTGAAGAAACTCCAGATACTGCAGTACGGTGTCTGAATGAAGAGTGTTTGCTATGACGCCCAGCCAGACATTACTCGGAAAACCGGCGTCCCGGAAGGCAGGAAGTTCATTGGCCAGAATCCCGTTGCAGACCGTTTCCGTCCGGACGACAACTTCGTCGGTATTGCGCAGAATGGAATCGATGGAATTGTCGGAAAGAACGACTTCATTCTCGGTGAGAAGAGGCTTCAGGCTCCCGGCAAAAACAGATTCGGAGCCGGGCAGGTCATCTGTAAGATTCATGAGATAGCCTCTGCGGGAGAGGAAATCATAGGACTCCCGGTTCATCAGCACAAGATCCATTTTTTTTGCTTCCACCGAAGCCATCAGCTTCAGCTGGGAGGCATAGGCATATTCGTGGTTCTCCGTCGCGGCATCTGTGGAAAGATACATATCCTTATAAAGGATAATTTCATTCCGGCGGGGAGAATAGCCGGCATCTGCCAGGAAGTCCTCCGTCAGCCGGGATTCCATGATGGAGCCGACCGAAGTGTTCGCGAATGCCAGATAGAGAACCGCTGTTTTTTTTCTTATATTATACACAATCCCGCTGATCAGGATGAACACCGCCAGCACACATAAAAGAAAGTGCGGAGTATAATAGGAAAAGAAGTATTTCACTTTTTCCATGAACGTCATTTCCGCCAGACGCTTTTTCAGGGCTTCGGTTTCTTTATCCTTCATGGCTGTCTGTCCCTTCACTCTCTTTTGCAGCATTCGGATCGTAGGAAACAGAAATCAGCACACGGTCCAGCAGGGCGGCGCTGGCTACAGCACACAATCCCTCTCCGAAGATGATAAGCGGGGTGAAGATCCGGACCACTGCAAAAAACATGGCAAAATGCACGGCGAAAACGGTGATCGTAGCAAAGAGATAATGGGTCCCGATCAGAAACGAATTCTTCAGCATGGCCGCATTGGTATTCTGCACGGAGGCGACGAGCGGAAAAATGTAGAGCAGGATGATAAC
>CACZQT010000161.1 GCA_902783295.1 uncultured Lachnospiraceae bacterium | reverse complement strand
GGAAGTCTGCCATAAGTATCCGCCGCAGTGGAAACAGATGTCGGAAACGCATGCGACCTGCTGCTGGCTGACGCACGAAAATGCCCCTAAGGTGGATCTGAGCCATAAGAAACATGTCAAGAAGGACGGACAGCCGGGGACGGCAGCTCCGGAAAAAGCCACAGGAAAGGAAGGATGAGCATGGGTAAAGTAGATTACAGCAGCGATCCTCTGGTTCGTGTGGAAAATATGAGCAAGTTCTTCCATGTGGGGAAGAATGCCGTCCTGAAAGCGGTCAACAACGTCTCTTTCAATGTGTATAAAGGCGAAACAGTAGGTCTGGTGGGAGAGTCCGGCTGCGGCAAATCCACGACGGGCCGCTGTATCGTAAAGCTGGATCCCCCGACCGCGGGTCATGTATATTATGACGGAAAAGATATCTACAGGATGGACCGGGCACAGCAGAAGCAGTTCACGGCAGATGTGCAGATGATTTTCCAGAACCCTTACGCCTCTCTGAACCCCCGTATGACGGTAAAGGACATTGTAGGTGAAGGGATGAAGCTCCACGGGAAGTATACGAACGCGGAGCTGGATGCCCGTATCGAAGAACTGCTGCACCATGTAGGCCTGGGCAAGGACCATATGTCCCGCTTTTCCCACGAATTCTCCGGCGGACAGCGGCAGCGTATCGGCATTGCCCGCGCGCTGTCCGTAGATCCCAAGTTCATCATCTGCGACGAGCCGATTTCCGCCCTGGACGTATCTATCCAGGCACAGGTTATCAACATGCTGAAAAACCTGCAGGATGAGCTGGGACTTACCTATCTGTTCATCGCCCATGACCTGTCGGTCGTGAAATACATTTCCGACCGCGTTATCGTCATGTATCTTGGGAATATAGTGGAGCAGGCACCGGCGGAAGAACTGTACGCGAACCCGCTGCACCCTTACACCAAGGCGCTGCTGTCCTCCATTCCCGTGGCGGATCCGGACATCGCCAAGAGCCGCCAGAGAATTCCCATCAAGGGAGAGATTCCCAGTCCCATCAACCCGAAGGAACGCTGCCAGTTTGCGGACCGCTGCCCGTACGCGACTGAACGCTGCCAGAAGGAAGTGCCTCACGTCAAAGACTTCGGGAACCACCACTACGCAAGCTGCCACATACTGTAAAACGGCAAAAGACACGGGGACAAGACCCCGTGTCTTTCTGAAAAGGAGAAATCCATGAGTACAAGACTGGAACGTGTGATTGAAAAAATGAAGGCGGCGGGGCTGACCCAGCTGATCGTATCGGATCCCATGAGCATCCGTTATCTGACGGGTATCTGGACGGATCCCTATGAGCGCCTGTATGCCCTGCTGGTGCGGACAGATGGGAAGCATGTGTTCTTCCTGAACCACCTGTTCTACGTGTCGAATACCGGTGTAGAGGAGGTCTGGTTCTCGGATATGGATGACCAGATCGGATTGATGGCTGAAAAAATCGATGAGTCTCAGGTGCTGGGCATCGATAAAGTCTGGCCGGCCCGCTTCCTGATTCCGCTGATGGAACGTATGCCGGGGCTGAAGGTTGTGCTGGGTTCGGACTGCGTGGACGACTGCCGTGCCGTGAAAGACGCCGAAGAGATCGCCATTATGAAAAAGGCTTCTGAAATCAATGATCTGGTGATTCAGAAAGCGGCTGAGTTTGTGAAACCCGGAATGACCGAAAAGCAGGTGGCAGAGTTCATCGATGCGGAATACCTGAAAGCGGGAGCTTCCGGAAACAGCTTCCCTACGATTGTTTCCTTCGGCGCGAATGCGGCGGATCAGCATCATGAGCCGAGTGATACGGCTGTGCTGCACGAAGGGGAATGCGTACTGATCGATATGGGCTGTGTATGGAAGGGATACTGCTCGGACATGACCCGCACCTTCTACTGCAAATCCCAGTCGGAAGAAGAAAAGGTGATCTACGACCTGGTGTATGAAGCACAGGAGAATGCTATTGCGGCGATTAAACCAGGGGCACGGTTCTGTGATATCGACGCAGAAGCCCGGAAGGTGATCAACGGCGCAGGGTACGGAGAATACTGGAAGATCCGTCTGGGGCACTTCATCGGACAGACTGACCACGAAAAAGGAGATGTAAGTCCCACCAATTCAGCGACAGCCGAACCGGGGATGATTTTCTCTATTGAACCCGGAATCTATCTCCCCGGAAAATACGGGGTGCGGATAGAGGACCTGGTGCTGGTAACCGAGGACGGATACGAACTGCTGAACCACGTAGATAAGCATGCCAGAGTAATCGGTTAGAATCCCCGGTGAAAAATGTGGCTGTGAGTCAAAGGCAGGAAACTCCCACAGAAGGGGGTGGCGCGAAGCGCCTGGAGAAGGGAAGTACGTGCTGCCTGATTCCTTCATAGAACAGATAAAGAAACAGCCTGGACTGCTGTCATACAGTCCAGGCTGTTTCTTTGCATTTCTTTCAGAACTATACCTGATTCCGGCGGTTCTTGTTTCGGCACACTTCGTGAACGGTTCAGTCAATACTCCGAAACTACTAAAGAGCCATCCATCCCGCTCAGGCTTACGGAGAAGCAGCGCACATTTCCTTCTGCATCTACATAAGAGATCCCGTTGGAAGGCACATCTCCGGGGAAGGTAAGAGTCACGCACAGAGGCTGTTCCGGTGTCAGCTCCGGAAGTTCGTACAGCACTTCACTCGGAAAGTCGATTTCGCCGTCATCCGAAATCGAAGGGAAATCCAGAGCCAGTACCTGAAAATTCTGAACGGCTTCGGAAGCCCTGAACAGCACAGGAAGTGCATATTCGTCATCCGCAGCTTCAAAGGAAAGCCATTCCGGATCCATCTCATCCACCAGGCGGCCGCTGACAGGCGGGTCATTGTCAAATTTCAGGGTATCCATCAGCTGGGTTAAACGGTGACCGTAGCCTTCCATTGCTTCCATGGGACAGTTCAGGATGGCAGCCAGGGAAAACTGATCTGACGCAATCGTGTAAAAGCCCTGGCAGAGGTCGCTGCCCTTTACAAAACCGACGAAATGGTACCCGGCATCGGTGGTATCATAGATATATTCTGTGTCCTCATCCGCATTCTCATCCAGAAATTCCCAGACAGGCATACCTAAGGATTCTTCCGTCAGGAATTCCAGGTAGATGGGCAGATCCGATTCCGTGGGATAGATGATCATGCTGTGCCCATCCTCCGACATGGTTTCATCTACCGTCAGGCGGGAGGCGTCGTACACGAAAGAGAATCCCAGATCTGAGTGATAAAGAGTTCCTTCAAAAGTCTCTTCTTCTCCTTCCAGCATAATGGTCATAGTGATTCCCTGTGCACCGGCTGCGGCGGCAGGAATCAGGGAGAACAGAAGAGCAGCAGCGGCAAGCAGTTTTTTCATGGTTTCCTCCATTTAATATACGATGACGGCCATGCCTTTTTTACAGTTTTCATAGATGGTTTTCGCCGCATCATAGGGCAGGTTTACACAGCCGTGAGAGCCGTGGGTTTTGTAAATGTTTCCGCCGAAATAATAACGCCACGTAGCATCGTGAAGACCTTGACCGCCGTTGAAAGGCATCCAGAAATTGACAGGTGTTTCATAGGCACCGGCACCTTCGCCGCCCCGAAGTACGGCGGGGCTTGCCTTGGCGGCAATAGCATACATCCCGGGCGTTGTTTCCATCTCTTTCTCGACATTCCCGGTTACGCAGTCGGTTTCTACAATCAGCTCTCCGTCTTTATAAAACCAGACATACTGGTCCGAAAGGCTGACTTCGATGTAGGTCCCGGCCAGGTCATCCACACCTTCCCTCTTATAAAAAGTGACATTGTCCCATTTGTCGTAGATGTAATACTCCGGTTCTCTTGTAACAGTCGTTTTGCTCATCAGGTCTTTTCTCAGCTGGGATATCTCTTTTTCCTGATTGATCCGGTAGCCGTAGTCCACATAATAACTGCTGAAGTGAACAGTCTCTCCGTTTGTGGTGGTGAAATCACGGGCGATCCCACGGGTATCATAGACAGAAGCCATGTTTTCGACATAGCTTTCTATGGAATCCGTATCCCAGAACAGGAAACCGTTTTCATAGCTCAGCCAGTTCCGGAAGGTGCTGAATTCCAGAGGGACTTCCTGGGAACCGAAAGTATAGATGATTTTGGAGTCGGCATAGATGTTCAGGGCATCAGCTTCCCTGTGCAGTGCCGGTGAATCCTGCAGCACGGACGGCTTCCAGTAGATGGATTCGGGAACTTCCAGGCGGCAGATCAGATCTTCCGAAGAAGCCTCTGCAAACCAGGTATCCAGCGCATTTTTCACCCACGCCTGCATGTCCGAGGGCTTGAATTGATTTCCGTATTCCTCCGGGGTGACTACATAGCGGTTGGCGTTTTCGTTATAGACAAGAGCTGCATCCCGGCTGGGAATCCTTTTTATTTTCAGGTTCCGCGAGTTGATCTTGCGATACAGAATATCGGTGTCGCAGGTCCAGACCTCGTTCAGCGGGATATCTGAAGACTGCACCAGAGAGGAGAAGGCGGCAGAAGTACTGTGCCGCTGTGCATCCTGGGCTTCTGTTAGTTCAGCCAGCAGAGCTTCTTCATCCAGGAAATAGCCGAATTCTTCTGCCCGTCCGGAAGCCGTTGTCGCTCCCTTTTCCGTAAGAACGATCACGGTCCCTTTTCTCTTCTGGATAATCTCCCGGGCTACATCTTCCGGCTTTTTCCCGGAGATGTCCTGGTTCGCCAGATATGTGCGTGCGAAGAAAGTGTCGCGGCCCCGGTGACTGGCCAGGAAAATCCCTGAAGAGAGGAGCAGCAGGCCAGCCAGGGAAGCAGCCGCTATGATGAGGGGCTTCTTCCTCTTTGAAGGACCGGCAGATACGGGATTCTGATCCTCAGCAGAATCAGCAGGTGTGGATAGAATTTTGTTCTCGGCAGGATCGGCGGGGACAGGCTTCTTTTTAAACCTGGATGCTGCTCTGGAAAGCACGGGTATAACTCCGGAAGCTGCCCTGGCTGATAAAGTCTTTATACCGGAAGCCGCTCTGACCAGCACAGGCTTCATATCGGACACGGTTTTCCAGAAATTGTCAGGAGCCGGAGCGGGAGATTCTGTGGCCGAGGCAGCAGCCGTTTCGACGGTAGAGACCTCATCCCCGGCAGCGTCTGCCGCCTCAACATCAGGGACAGTATCCCCGGCAGCATCTGCCGTTTCAACGTCAGGGACAGTATCCCCGGCAATAGGTGCTGTTTCCTCATCGGAGACTGTACCTGCTGAAGCACCTGCCGTTTCCTCATCGGAGACTGTACCTGCTGAAGCATCTGCCGTTTCCTCATCGGAGACCGCATCTCCTGCAGCGTCTGATGTTCCGGCTTCAGATACTGGTTCCGCAGTTTCTTCTGCATCTGCTGTATCAGCTTCAGTGACTGAACCGTCTGCGCCTACTGCTCCTTCGGATTCAAAAACAGTATCCGCTTCGCCGGAGTTTAGAACTTCCGCTGAGCTTTCGGCTTCCGTAATGTTTAGAACTTCCGCTGAGCTTTC
>CACZQT010000160.1 GCA_902783295.1 uncultured Lachnospiraceae bacterium | reverse complement strand
CTGCTGCTGCTGGGGCGGCTGATGACCCTGCAGTTCACCAACATGATGTTCATGAAGGTGTACTGGCCCCGGGTCAACATTTTCCAGCAATGCGCATCCCTGCTGCTGCCGCTGAGCATTTACTGCATCTGCAACTGGGGCCTGACCACACTGTTCGACGGCAAAGGCACCCTGAAGGACGTGTACATCGCTACCGCCTACGCACTGGTACCGTACCTCATCGGGATGTATCTTATCATTCCCCTCAGCAACATCCTGACCATGGAGGAGGGGAGCCTTTATACGGTCATCGAGACTTTCATGCTGGTATGGTCAGCGCTGCTGCTGGTGATCGGCATGGTGCAGATCCATGACTTCGGCCTGGGGAAAACCATCCTGTTCCTTTTCATGACGGTTGTGGCCATGGCGATTGTCGTATTCCTGCTGCTGCTGTTCCTGACGCTGGTCAGCGACGGCCTGGGATACATTATCTCCGTGTATAAAGAAATCAACTTCCGGTTGAACTAAGGAGGCGGACGAATCATGGCAAAGAAGAGAAAATGGATTCGGCGTACCGTCTTCTGGACCGTATTCGCGGCGCTGATCGCCCTGTTTGTCTGGAAGGTCGGCATTCCGCTGTTCACGGAAGAAGAGGATACCCGGGTTCACCAGGTGGTTCCCTACGGCTATGACGGATCCACCGATCCGGTGATCCTGGAGAACGCCAACCTGAAGTTTGAACTGGATCCGGCAACTACACGGTTCACGGTGACCGACAAGCGAAACGGCGCTGTGTGGGAATCTTCTCCGGCAGGGGCCGCCAGCGACCCGATCGCGCAGCCGGTGGAAAAGAACCGGCTGCAGTCTGAACTCACACTGATCTACAGCATTTCCACCGGTATGGATACGCTGCTGACCAGCCATGAGTACAGCGTAACGAACCAGGTTTACGAGGTGGTTCCGGAAGAAAACGCGGTCAGTGTGAATTTCTCGGTCGGGCGCATCAGCCGGACTTTCCGGATTCCGACTGCGATTACGGAAGAACGCATGGATTCCTTCCTCGCGAAAATGGCCAAAAAGGATTCGCGGGATGTCAAGGAATACTATGAAAAGAAGAGCCTTGCCAAGCTGAAGAAAAAGGATGATCCGGAAGTCCTGAAACAGATGTATCCGGATATCGAGGAGCATACGATCTACGTGATCCGCGATACGGTAAAGGACCACCTGAAGCAAAAGATGGAAGGCCTGTTTGAGGCGGCCGGATACACCCCGGAAGAATACGAGTACGACATGTCCCGGATCAACGTGGAAAAGGCCTCCGCGAGCGCCGCGTTCAACATCACGCTGGTCTATACCCTTGAGGACAACGACCTGGTTGTTACCATCCCGCTGGACCGGGTGATGTACAATGACGGATATCCGATCCGCTCCATCTCCCTGCTGCCGGGCTTCGGCGCAGGACATACGTCCGATACCGGATTCATCCTGGTGCCGGACGGCAACGGCGGCATCATCAACTTCAACAACGGCAAGAAAGACCAGAACACATACTACGGCAATCTGTACGGATGGGACTGGGCTTCCCTGCGGAAACAGGTAAATAACGAAACCGTCTGCTCCTTCCCGGTGTTCGGCATTTCCCGGAACGGCGCTTCCATGCTGTGCATGATCGAGGACGGCGCACAGTGGTCCTCGCTTACGGCGGACATTTCCGGGCGGCTGACCTCCTACAACACGGTGTACAACACATTCAGCATCATTCACGGAGATCCGTACGACGCATCAGACCGGGATATCAACGCGAAATACCTGTACGAGGAGGAAATCCCAGAAGGAAAACTGGTGCAGCGGTACCGCTTCCTGGAAACGGACGACGCAACCGGCATGGCGGCTTCGTACCGTGAATACCTGCAGAAAGGCATTCTTGCGGAACACCCTGAAATCCGGGAGAATATGCCTGTTTACGTCGAACTGCTGGGCGCGGTGGACAAGGTACAGCAGCGGCTGGGTATCCCGAGCCTGCTGCCGGTGGCCATGACGACCTACAAGCAGGGAACGGAAATCCTGAACAAACTGACGGGCGACGGATTCAACGATTTCTCCATCGGTTTCACCGGCTGGATGAACGGCGGCCTGAACCAGAAAATCCTGAATAAGGTGAACCTGCTGGGCGAGCTGGGCAGCGAGAAGGATCTGAAAGAATTCCTGTCCGCTGCGAAGGAAAAGGGAATTACCGCTTATCTGGACGGCCTGACTTCCTTCTCCCGGAACAGCGGCCTCTTCGATGGATTCATCTACGTACGGGACGCCGCAAAGCTTACCACCCAGGAAATTATCAAGCTGTATACTTACTCCACCGTCTGGTACGGACCGGATGAGCATACGCAGGAATACTACCTGCTGAAACCGGAGCTGATGCGGAAGCACTCCGAAGTACTGCGGAAGGCAGCGGAAAAATACGGCGCCGCCGGCGTGGCGTTCCGCGATACCGGCGCCATGCTTTCCTCCGACTACAACCGGAAGAGCCTGGTAACCCGCGCACAGAGCAAGGAAATCACGCAGGAAATCTTCCGGAATACCCGTGCCGCAGGCCAGAAAGTATTGACAAAGAAAGGCTTTGATTTTACACTGAACCAAAGCGATCTTGCGGTTGATCTTGACTTTGACGGCGGAAATTACGGCATCATCGATTACTACGTTCCGTTCTATCCGATGGCGATCCACGGCCTGGTTAACTATACCGGGAAGTCCATCAACCTGAGCGAAGATATCGAAACGCTGATGCTGCAGACCGCCGAATCCGGCGCCGGGCTGTATTTTACGCTGACGGCGGAAACAGCAAAGAAGCTTCAGAACACCTTCTATTCCACATACTACGGAGCGGACCTGGAACTGATCTACGACCGGATGTCCGACATGTGGAAGCGATACAGCGAAGAAACCGCCGGGCTGAACAGGATTCCGATTACGGAGATCAGCCGGGAAGGGGATCTTTCCATTACCACGTATGAGAACGGAACGAAGATCTACGTGAACTACGGGGAAGTGAAAGTCCGCAAGGACGGCGTGGAGATTCCGGCCCGGGAATACGCGGTCGTAAAGGGGGGTGCGCAATGAGCCAGTTATCCAGAGATATCAGGAAAAACCACCGGATGAATATCAAAACCCGGCGGGCTATCAGCGGATACCTGTTCATCCTGCCCTTCATCATCGGGTTCCTGGTATTCATGGTCCGGCCGCTGATCAACTCCCTGTGGATGAGTTTCAGCACCGTGGAGATAAGTCCCTCCGGCTTTACCAACACCTGGAACGGTTTCGCGAACTATATCAAAGCATTCACGGTAGACCCGGATTTTACCCGGATGCTGACGGAAGAGTTCACCAAGATCCTGACGCATACCGCGGCGATCCTGGTGCTGTCCCTGGTCGTTGCCATTATTCTGAACCAGAAATTCAAAGGCCGGCCTTTTGTGCGGGCTGTATTCTTCCTGCCGGTGATCCTTTCCTCCGGCGTACTGGTCGGACTTGAAACGAACAACTCCCTGATGAGTTCCATCGCGGACGCGATGAAGAAAAACTCAAACTTCCAGATGTCCGATTCAGTGGTCGCCATTCTCCGGCTTTCAGGCCTGGGTGCCGGTATTCTGGACATCGTTGTGGACATCATCAGCGAAGTGCAGGACATCGTGATGTCCTCCGGTATCCAGATCATCGTGTTCCTGACCGGGCTGCAGAGCATTCCGGACAGCCTGTACGAAGCGGCGGATATGGAAGGCTGTACCAAGTGGGAATCCTTCTGGAAGATTACTTTTCCGATGATCAGCCCGCTGCTGATTGTGAATATTATCTATTCCGTGATCGACTTCTTCATGAAGACGGACAGCAATATCATGAACAAGATCCGGGATACGATGGTTATTTACCTGGATTACGGATTCTCTTCCGCCATGGCGTGGGTATACTTCGTCCTGGTGATTATCCTGATCGGGATCTGCGCCCTGATTTTCCACAGAAGGGGGGTCGGACAGGACCATGTCTAAGGCCGAGAACAACGTTCTTCCCAGCGGCTATCATCCCAAGTCCTTCTGGGAACGGAACAAACGCTCCCACGGATATCTGCTCCGGCGGGAAATCCGCAGCAAGGCCTATAAGCTTTTCCGGTTCCTGCTGCTGTTCGCAATCTGCTTCCTGATTCTCCATCCGATCCTGGACAAGCTGTCCGTGAGCCTGATGGAGGAACGGGACCTGTACGACTCGTCCATCAAGGTGATTCCGCGCCATGTAACCGTGGAGAACTATGAAATCGTCGCGGAACAGATCTACTACTGGAAGGCGCTTATCAATACGCTCTGGATTTCAGTGCTGGTCGCGGTGCTGCAGGTTGCGGCCTCCACCCTGGTGGGATACGGATTTGCCCGGTTTGACTTCCCGCTGAAACGGTTCTGGTTCGCGTGCGTTGTACTGGTGATCATCGTGCCGCCGCAGACGATTTCCACTTCGCTGTACCTTCGGTTCCGTTACTTTGATATCTTCGGAATCATCAAGGCGCTGAACGGCGGGGAAGCGCTGAACCTGCGAAGCTCCTCCATTCCGTACTACCTGCTGAGTATGACCTGCATGGGTTTAAAGAACGGCCTGTATATCTATATGCTGCGCCAGTTCTTCAGCGGTGTGCCGGTTTCCCTGGAGGAAGCGGCATATGTGGATGGCTGCAACACGTTCCATACTTTCTGGAAGGTTATCCTTCCCGAAGCCGTGCCGATTATTGTGTCCTGCCTGCTGTTCGCGTTTGTATGGCAGTGGACAGACACCTTCTACTCGAAGCTGTTCCTGGGCGGCAACACGCTGCTGTCCATGGAAATTTCCCCGATCAGCGACCGGATTGCCAACTATTTCTCAACACAGAAGGGCATCGGCCTTTCCCTGGGACGCAGGAACCAGTTCGTATCCACCGCCACGCTGATGCTGATTGCTCCGCTGCTGCTGGTTTACCTGTTCGCGCAGCGCAGCTTCGTGGAGAGTATTTCCACCAGCGGCATGAAGATGTAAGCCGCACACAAAACTGTTACTCGGGCTGCAAAAGCCTGAAAATAAAAAGGAGGTAACCCCTATGAAGAAACTGGTAGCTCTGGTTCTGGCCGCCATCATGGTGATGTGCTGGCTGCCCTCCCTCGCTGAAGACGTCGAGAATCCCTATGCTGAAGACGGCGTAGAGATCCTCCGCGACGCGGACGGCAAAGTTCTTGACCTGGGCGGAATTGAAGTTATCGTCTGCGAACACTGG
>CACZQT010000159.1 GCA_902783295.1 uncultured Lachnospiraceae bacterium | reverse complement strand
GGAGAAGAACTGCCTCTTGTCCCGGGGGACTGCCCGAAAACGTTTAAAATAGCGAGATTTTAACAAAAAAAGGTAGACAATATAAAATCGGGAGTCTGAAATCAATGCTCCGGAATCCGGAGTGGAAGAGAACAGCCCTTCGACGGGCCAGGGAGAAGACGGTACTGACAACCGGCTGCCCAGGCGGTACAGGCTGTATGACAGAATCAAGGACCATGTGTCGCTGCGGACCATAGATGCTGTCATTATTATCACAGCCCTGCTGATCATTATTTTTCTGATCATCGGGATTGTGACGGGAAACAGAAGTTAAAGAAAAACGGCTATCCGGGATGACCCGGATGGCCGTTTTTCTTGAACTCACAGATAATCCTTCGGTTTTTCCGGCCGTCTTCTCTACAGGAAAATTATTGAACACAGCATACTTTTCTGCTATGATGGCGAAGGGGAGAGCGGTTATGAAAGAAAAAAATGTCAGTACCATCGAAGTACCCGCCAGGAGAGAGAATCTTGAAGAAGCGCTGCTTTTTTTCCAGAAGAACCTGGACGCAAAGGACATAAGTAAAGAGGTCGTCTCGGAAACCATGCTGGTCATTGAGGCGATGTTCGTAAATTTCCTTGAACAGGGGATAGGCGGTGAAACAACGCTAAGACTTTCCTGCCGGAACAGTCTGGGTACCATTCTGATCGAGATTGCATTTGAAGGAAGGCATGTGTATCTGTACAAGGATGAAGACGGTGTGTTTTCTCCCGAAGATCATATTCTGCAGGCTTATGAAGACAAAATCGACTGCAACTATCATCATGGCTTCAACCAGTTTATCATCAATGTAAAAAGAAAGCATCTGCAATCGCTTCTGTACTGCGCAGCCGCGGTACTGCTGGCTGTTGCGGTTTATTTCCTGATATACCTTTTTCTTCCGAGCCGCATGCAGTTAAGGCTGGTAGCTTATTGCGTTGTACCGGTTGAACGGATTCTCGGCAATGCGGCCCTTATGATCGGCGCGCCGGTCACCTTTTTTTCGCTTACGAAGAATCTGATGAATACCTACATTCTCTCCAACCGGTACTCAGAGGTCAGCAGACTCCGCCTCAAGGCAACGGGGACTGCCCTGATTGCGCTGCTGCTTGCCATAGGGACAGGAATTCCTCTGCTTTCCCGCTTCAGGGAAGGACCCTCAGAATCTGAATCGTTTGCAATTGCAGCGGCAGCCTTTTCGAAAAACCTGTCGGAGATCATACCATCCAGTATATTTGAACCTTTTGAAGTGATTTCCCCGATTCCCCTGATTGTCTTATCGCTGATTGTTACTTTTGCCATCAGTTCAACCGGGAAATATTTCGTGAAGCTGAAGGAAGCTGTCGACATCTGCTACGCTGTATTCTCCAAGATGCTCGAGCTGGTGCTGTTTGTTTTCCCCTTTTTCTTTTTTGCTTCCTTCCTGGAAATTCTGGTTTACAGGGAATCGGATGTGATGCTGGAGATTATACAGGGAGTTTTGCTGATTCTGGCCGGCACGTTCACTCTTGCCGGGTTTTATCTCATCCGGCTGAAAGCCGGCGGCGTCAGGATACGGCCGTTTCTGAAGAAACTGCCGCCGATGCTTCTGGAAAACTGCAGGATAAATTCATCCCTGGATGCGGTGCCATTTAATATCCGGTACTGTGTCCGGCATTACAGAATGGATCGGAAACGGCTGGAGAGATCCCTTCCTGCGCTCGCCCAGATCATGCTTGACGGAAACTGCTTCCTGCTGATGAGTGTGGCGATCTTCCTGTCATTCAGCCTGGGCGCCGGCGTCACCTTATACAAGATTCTGGTTCTTGCGTTTATGGTGGTTTTTTTATCACTTGGCGCTCCCAATCAGCCGGGAAGCATGCTGATTGGTACGATCATCATATTGAAGTATATAAATGCGGATGTTTCTCATTTAATGTTCATCCCCATTTTCCTGGAGGCGATGCTGGGAATTTTCCAGAATCTGATCAATGTCATCGGAGATATTGTCACAGTCGCCGTAGAAGAGCAGAGAATTCATAAAAACGAACAGAAACTATCTTATGAAATGAACAGAGAGGAATGATGAGATGCTTCAGATCAGCAAGACAATTGAAAACGGAACTGCCCTCTTACAGCTGGACGGCAGGCTGGATATGATCTCTGCGCCTCAATTGGATGCGGAAATTAAGGCTTCGATAGACGGGGTTCAAGAACTGATCCTGGACTTTGCGGAGCTTACGTACATTTCTTCAGCAGGGCTGCGGGTGATTATGACTGCCTATGAAGAAATGGAGAAGCGCGGCCAGATGAAGCTGATTCATGTGAGCGGGGTGGTTATGGAGGTTCTTGAAATCACGAGAATCACTGATATTATCAGTATTGAATAAGCGGAGGGACTCATGCGCGAAAAAACAGTCAGAGATATGAGTTCCTTTGAAAGGAAACGCCACTCCCTCGAAGCGAGAATCGTACGCGCTGCTGTGCTGATCTGCATATCGCTTGGTGTGGTTCTGCTGGCCGTTGGTCTGAGTCTGTACACTGTTTCTCTCGTCAGACAGTATGTGACCCATGCTTTTTACCTGTCACAGAACGCGGCTCAGTCTGTGCAGAAAGGAAGCCTGAACGGGGTCGGAATTGCGGAGCAGGTTCTGGAAATCTACCGCAGCCTGAGTGCTGAAGAACAGGCGAAGACCGGTACAGAAGAATACCGTGCACTGTTTCAGGAGATAAAGCAGAATAAGGATTATCATGCAATGAAAGACTATATGCTGCCTACTTTTGCCCAGTCAAAGGATGTCTCCGACGTGTATCTCGCCATGTATGACGGGACAAACAACAGGCTGGTATATATCTGCGATCCTGCCGAGTGGTACCATTTTGATCCGGGAGAATGGGAAAGTGTCGAAAAGAACGAAGCAGATAAGTTCCTGAACTGGGATGGCGAAGGAATGCTCTACCATCTCAGCGTAACAAAGGAGTACGGGTGGCTCTGTACAGCAGGTACGCCTGTTTACAACAAGGCAGGGGAGATCTGCTGTTTTGCTCTTGTGGATGTCAGCACCGGCAATATTCTGGCCGGAATGAGCGGCTATGCACTGCAGATTACAGCTGCACTGCTGATCATGATGGTGATCGCTTCCTGGCTGGTGCTCCGGAATATCAAAAAGTCACTGGTAACGCCGATTAACGAGATTGCAGCTGCCACGCAGAACTATGTGGAAGACAGGCGTGCAGGGAAGAAGGACGCAGATCACTTTGCCGCGCTGAATATTCATTCCGGTGACGAAGTGGAAAATCTGAGTCTTGTGATGGCGGATATGGAGCGGACGCTGAGCGAATATGAAAAGAGCCTGACAAGCATCACAGCTGAAAAGGAACGGATCTCAACAGAACTCGCTCTTGCTGCCCGTATACAGAGCGAAATGCTTCCGAGTACTTTCCCTCTGTTTCCGGAACACCGGGAATTCGATATTTATGCAATGATGGAACCTGCCAAGGAAGTGGGAGGCGATTTTTACGACATTTTCCTGATCGACGATGATCACCTCTGCATGGTGATGGCGGACGTTGCAGGCAAAGGCATCCCGGCGGCACTCTTCATGATGTCAAGCAGAAGCATTCTGGCCAACAACGCGATTACGGGCAAGTCTCCGGCTGCGATTCTGGCCGATACCAACACGGCAATATGCAAAAACAATCCGGAAAGAATGTTTGTAACAGTATGGCTCGGCATTCTGGAAATCTCCACCGGAAAGCTGACAGCCGCAAACGCGGGACATGAATACCCCGTGATCAAACAGCCAGACGGAAAGTTCGGGCTGATCAAAGACGGGCACGGCCTGATGATCGGTTTTAAGGCGGGGATACAGTACCCGGAATATGAACTGACACTGGAAAAAGGAACTAAGCTGTTTGTTTATACAGACGGAGTCCCGGAGGCCACGAATGCTCAGGAGGAACTGTTCGGAAAGGAAAGGATGCTTGCCGCGCTGAATGAACACCCGGACGGTACACCGGAAGAGATTTTGAACAGTATCAACCGCGCAGTGGACAAGTTTGTACAGGATGCAGAACAATTCGATGATCTGACAATGCTCTGTCTGGAGTACAAGGGGACAGCACCGGCAGACGAACTGACGGTGGAGGCAGATGAAAGGAATCTGCCGCAGGTTCAGGAGTTTATCAATGAACGGCTTCTTTCAGCAGGCTGTTCCGAGGATATACAGGCAAAAATAAGCATAGCGACAGAGGAAATCTTCTTAAACATCGCGCATTACGCCTATGAGGAAGAGACCGGAAGCGTTACGGTGAGTATGGAGGTATCCGAAGATCCGCCGTCGCTTACAATCACCTTCAAGGATCACGGCATACCCTATGATCCGACGGCAAAACCGGATCCGGATTTAAGTGTGCCTCTCGGGAAACGCCCGATCGGCGGCCTGGGGATCTTCCTGTCAAAAAACCTGATGGATGATATGGTTTATGAAAACAAAGACGGGCAAAACATTCTGTCCATGAAAAAACTACTGTAATAGCTTTCTGTGATAATTATTCAATGTGTTCTGCGATGAAAAGACAAAAACATTATGCTATAATATCCGTATAACTTATATACAAAAAGAATAAGCGTAAAGAAGCGGGAGATCTATACCGTTTTCTAAAGGAGGAATGTTTATGGAATTTACCATGATCGAAACCGGCTGGCTATCGCTGCTCCCGCCGATCATTGCCATTACCCTGGCGCTGCTCACCAAGGAAGTCTATTCTTCGCTGTTCCTGGGGCTGTTTTCGGGGGTGCTGATTTACAGCTTTGCGTCAGGCGGGACTATCATATCCGCAGCTGCGACCGCGTTTGATATGATGTATTCCAAAATCGCGGATAACGCCTATATGATCATTTTCCTGGCACTCCTCTGGGCGGTTGTGATCCTGGTATCCAAATCCGGCGGAAGTGAAGCCTACGGCCGCTGGGCCGGGAAAAAGCTGAAGAACAAACGCTCGGCGACGCTGGCAACGGGGCTGCTGGGTCTTCTGATCTTCATTGACGACGGCTTTAACTGCCTGACTGTAGGAACCGTGATGCGGCCGATCACAGACAGGCTGAAAATATCCCGTGAAAAGCTGGCATATGTTATTGATGCCACTGCTGCACCGGTCTGCATTATCGCTCCGGTATCCAGCTGGGCGGTAGCTGTGGCCAGCGAAGTCAGCCAGACAGAAGGTTTTCATGTTTTTCTTTCCACGATACCCTATAACTTCTATGCCCTTCTGACCATCCT
>CACZQT010000158.1 GCA_902783295.1 uncultured Lachnospiraceae bacterium | reverse complement strand
TAAGATTCTTTCGGACATCTCGTTTTTCAACCCTGTCAGACAGATACCCAAATCAGTTTCCTTCAAAACTGTCTTATGGGCACCCAGTACAGCCAGGGGGCTTTTTTCTATGGGACTGTTATTTCTGTGGGACTGTTATTTCCCGCCTTCAAACGGCAGTACTTCATCTCTGAGGGACTGCTCCATGAGCTGCCTCTGGTGCTCTGCAGCCAGCAGGATTCCACAGGCACAGGTCCTGCATGCAGCCGGATTCACAGAATCAAACGGCGGGGCACACTTTTCCGGGAGATCCTCCATCAGCACCAGCTCATTGCACCGGCGGAGTTTTCCGCATTCCAGCTCATAGCGCTCCACAAACCAGCGCCTTCTTCCGGCGGTAACGCCCACTCTGAATGTCCCTGCGTTCTGCGGCGAACGGGCATCCTGCGGCGATTCAGCATTCTGCAGCGCCTCTGTACGAAGCGGCCCCATCGCATTCTGTGAGAACATTGCGGCCGCGTCGGTACTTAGTACCCCGGATACCGGTTTGTTTAGCGCCAGTGCCAGGGCGTTTGCGGTCACAACGGCCGTACGGACGCCCGTTTGTGAGCCCGGCCCGATGCACACCACAATTTCGTCGATATCCGACAAACGTATCTTCGCGCTGTCGACGACAGCCTGAATCAGCTTTGTAAAGTTTTCAATCGGTCTTTCGATGACGGAGGAAGAAAGAATCTCCCCGTCCGAAGAAACCGCACAGCTGGCTACCGACTGTGACGCATCTATTCCAAGTCTGACAGACATACTATACCTCCTATTACTCCGGCAGAATCGCCTTCAGCCGGTTTTCCCAGTCGCCGCCGTAAGCTCCGATGGAAAGTGTCCGGTCATTCTCGCCTTCTCCGTACTGGAAATGCAGTTCCAGAAAGGGTTCCTCAAAACCGGTATACCGGTCTGCCCATTCTATTACGGTGACAGCCGTATCATAGTATTCCTCGAAACCGATATTTTCCACGTCTGCATCGCTGTCTAACCGGTACAGATCCACATGGCTTAAAGGAATCCTGCCCGACTCCCGGATGGCGTGAATGACAAAGGTGGGGCTGGTCACGGTTTCCTTTATCCCAAGGCCTTTTGCCAGAGCCTTGATGAACGTTGTTTTCCCGGTGCCGATTTCGCCCGTGAACAGCAGAAGATCTCCTTCTTTCAGAATGGAAGAGAGCTTTTGCGCCAATGCGTCCGTTTTCTCCAGCGAGTTAAGCTCTATAACAACAGGCGTAATATTCTCCCTGTACATGATTGTTTACGCTCCTGATTTTTTGCTCTGAATAGTCATACTCCATGCGGTTATTATGTGGTCATCCGGGACTGGAAGATCAGAACGCATGAGCTCATATGCTTTTTACAGTTCCTTTATTCAGCCAGCGGCAGTGACAGACCGGACATCATCGGCAGATCGATCGGGGACGGCCCGTGTTCTTTGAACTGCCACCAGCCTGCGGCTCCGATCATGGCCGCATTATCCGTAGAATACTTCAGGCTGGGGAAGATCACATGAATGTCCTTAAATGCGCTGCCGGTAAGCATCTGCCGCAAAATGGGACTCTTGGATACGCCGCCGACCACCAGCACGCTGCGGGGATGATATTCCCGGACCGCTTTCATCAGCTTGGTGGTCAGCAGATCCATGGCAGCCACGACAAAGGACGTGGCGATATTTTCCTTGATGATATCCCCTTTTTCTATTTCACGCCGGACGGCCGATTTCAGGCCGGAAAACGAGAAATCATAGCCGACATTCATCATAGGACGGGGGAATTGATAGGTATCCGTCCCCTGCAGGGACAGCTTGTCGATCACCGGGCCGCCGGGATATTCAAACCCCAGTTCCCGGGCAACCTTGTCGTACGCTTCCCCTACGGAATCATCACGGGTGGATCCCAGCAGTTTGTATTTCCCTCTTTCCGGTGCGTAGATGATCATGCAGTGCCCGCCGGATACCAGCAGATACACCGCGGGAAATTCGATTTGCCCGCCGTCCAGTTCGGCGGAAAACATATGCCCCTCCAGGTGGTTGACAGCCACAAACGGTTTCTGCCACGCCAGAGCCAGGGCCTTGGCCGCGGAAATCCCGGCTGCCAGACTGCCCGGCAGTCCGGGGCCGATGGTAACGGCCACGGCAGCGAAATCTTCCGGGGAGAATCCGGAGGTTTCCACGGCTTCTTTAATCACACCATTCATGGCAATGACATGCTGCCTGCTTGCAATGGCAGGCACCACGCCGCCCCATTTCGCATGCAGTGCAATCTGGCTTGAAATAACGGACGAAACGACAGTGTAATCATCTCTTACTACGGCAGCAGCTGTTTCATCGCAAGAGGATTCGATCGCCAGCAGTACAGGTCTTTCACTCATGATTTATAATCCTCTCAATCTCAGATTCCGGGATGGATCCTACTCTTTCCACCCTGGGTTCAGGAAGGTTCACATTCACTAATGTGGAGGGCAGGCCGCTTAATGTCCCGCCGTCGATCACCAGCTCAGGACGGCTTACAAGGCTCTCCAGCGCACCTTCTACCGTATGAGGTGTATCCTTGCCGGACCTGTTCGCGCTGGTCATGAACAGAGGTCCCATCTTCCTCGCAAGCTTTTGAATGTAATTATGCTTCGGCGCGCGGATTCCCACTTCGACGCGGCCTTCCAGCCAGGGAATATTATTTTTTTCCAGGCCGAAAGCAATGGTCAGGGCGCCCGGCCACAAGCTGTCCGCCAGTCTCTGCGCCGGCGTGCTCCAGACGATCGGCAGGGCGGTTTTAGCCTGCTGACCATCTGCAACGATAATCGGCAGATGTTTCCGGGCAGACCGGTCCTTCATTTCGTAAATCTTACGGACGCCTTCAGGAGAAGACGGAAGGCAGATCAGCCCGTAAACCGTATCTGTAGGGGTGAGAATAACGCCGTCCTTCAGC
>CACZQT010000157.1 GCA_902783295.1 uncultured Lachnospiraceae bacterium | reverse complement strand
GAAATGCCGGCCGTTTTCACGGCCGGCCGGGAGGGGTATTGGTTTATTGCTATTGGTTTACTGTACTCTTGTGAAGATGAATCTCAGATACGGATGTGCCGCTTCCGGAGTTTCATCCTTGATATCTCTGAATAATGTGTCGTCAACTCTGAAGTATTCCATTTCGCCGCCGGTTCCATCCTGCTCGCAGATGAATTTGTCGGGAGCTGTCATTTTCCAGGTGCCTTTGTTTTCCATTTCGTCCGCGCCGTCTCTTACGATCTCAACAGCTGTTCCGTCTGCGTTGAAGATGGCGCTGTTCTTAGCTGCTGCGTACAGGGACTGGTTGCCTTCCGGATCCAGTGTTTCCGGAGCGTCGCCCGGGTGCATTTCCAGTACGGTATCCAGTTTCCATTCACCGACGATTGCCCGGTTGTAAATGAAATCCAGTGTTCTGTCTTCTTCTGCAAATGTTCTGTGCAGGGTATCGTTTTCGTTGTTATAGTTGAACGTGAGGGTCATGCCGTCTTCCTCGGTGAAAGCGATTTCGTTCTGTGCTGTCTCCTTCCATGTTGCTGCGGCGTCCACCATGTCGCCGGCGTCAAATGTGACGCAGTGTGCGTATCCGTCTTCGTCAAATGTGAAGATGCTCTTTCCTGCGCCGTACAGGGACTGATTTTCTTCCTTTTCCAGAAGTGCGGGTTCTTCGCCTTCCTTGACTTCCATGACCTGGTTCAGCATCCAGGAACCGAGGATCGCATTTTTATTTGTTTCTACTTCAGCTGCTCCCGCGAAAGCCGGGATGCAAAGTGCTAATGTCGTAACTGCTGCAAGAATGATAGCTAATAATTTTTTCATAATATGTACCTCCTTAAGTTTCAGGTGATTGTTTTCTTTTGATGTCTGGATTATAGCAGGCGGTTTGTCACAGAAGTGGCACACAAAATGAATTTGATCTCGCTCTGGCTCAGCGTGCGCGTTTTTACAAGCTATGAACGATTTTCAGCTCGCTCTGGCTCAGCGTGCATGTTTTTACAGGCTGTGAATGATTTACCCTGGGTTTTCGCCATATATTACAGGCTATGAATGATTTTAAAGAATAAATCATTCACAGGTTGTAATTTTTTGCAGAGGGTTCGCATTTTTCGAAATAAATCGTTCAGAAGTTGAAAAATAATGCGACTGCCGGACGGCAGGCGCTGGTCGCAGCCTTCCAAGCCAAAAGCTCACCTTTTTGTATAGGAAGAAATCCTTGCAGGAACCGCCGCACTGGAATATGATTACTGCATAGCTATTGATAGAGGTTTTGCCATGAAAGAAAAATTCATACGTACACTTACTTGTATTCTGCTTGCCGTGATGATCCTTGTCCCGGCTTTTTCTTTTGCTGCAGAAAGCATGGAATATGCAGAAGAAACCACTTCCTATGAGGACCTGGAGCTTGTTTCGGCAGAGGAGACCACGTCTGAGGAAGAGACGACCGGTGTGGAAGTACCTGCCTCAGAGGAGCCGATGGCTGAAGAAGAGCTCACTACGGAAGAAGCAACTACCATAGAGGAAGAGCCGACTTCTGAAGAAGAGCCAACTCTCGAGGAAGAGCTGACAACCGGGGAAGAAGCCACCTCTGAAGAAGTTCCCACCACGGCGGAGGAGCCTGCCACCGAAGAGGAGCCCACCGCTCCGGAAGGGGAGGAGCCAACTTCCGAAGATCTTACAAAAGAAGAACCAACTACTGAAGAAGACCCTGCCACAGAAGAACCCACCTCCGAGGAGCCAACCACCCTCGAGGAAGAGGCAACCTCAGAGGAGGACCCCACCACCGAAGAAGAAACCACCGAGGAGATCGACCCCCTGGAGGGCGTCGCGGCCAGCGGAACCTGCGGGACGAATCTGACCTGGTCCCTCAGCGACGACGGAATCCTGACGATCTCCGGGACCGGGGAAATGGAGGACTGCTGGTCCGGCAGTCCCTGGGGTGATTATTCCTATGATATTAAGGAAGTGATTGTGAAAACGGGCGTGACGTCCATCGCTGACAGGGCTTTCAGATGGTGCTGGATGCTGGAAAGCGTCACCCTTCCGTCTACGGTGGTCACCATCGGAATGGATGCCTTTTCTGATTGCTCTGAGCTGACGCAGATAACGATTCCCAATGGGGTGCAGACGATCGGAGATTGTGCGTTTGAATTCTGCTACCAGCTGAGGTCTCTGACGATCCCGGCTTCCGTGACCTCGATCGGAGAGCAAGCTTTCCGTGGCTGCCACGGACTGGAGCAGATCTCGGTCCAGTCAGGCAATACCGCCTATAACAGCCAGAATTCCTGCAACGCCCTGATCGAAACTGCCACCGGCAAGCTGATTATCGGATGTCCCTCCACCGTCATTCCGGAGGGGGTCAAGACCATCGGCGAATTTGCATTCCAGAGTGTCGTGGACCTGACCCAGATCAACATCCCGCTGAGTGTGGAAACCATTGAGCGGTACGCATTTGACGGCTGCGCCAGACTGGAAACAGTGCTCTTTGAGGGAACCCAGGAGGACTGGGATGCTATCGACATCGCAGAAGGCAATTCGCCTCTGAAGACCGCTTACAACAGTGTCCTGAGCGGGCAGTGCGGGGATGATCTGTATTGGACCTTCGACACCAAGGATCCGGATGCCGTCTTCTATATTACCGGCAGCGGCGCGATGTACGATTATTCCCTTGATCCGGCACCTCCCTGGACCGATATCGCAAGACAGGTCAAAGCAGTTCAGCTGCCCCAGGGCCTGACCTACATCGGATCCTGCGCCTTCAATCAGTTCCTGAAGATCACCGAGATCGATCTTCCCGACACGCTGCAGGAAATCGGAAACGGCGCCTTTATGGACTGCAAGGGTCTGACTTCCATTGAGATCCCGGAAGGAGTCGTAAGGATCGGTATGAATGCATTTGGCGACTGTTGGGAACTGGCAGACGTAAGCCTGCCGGACAGTCTCAGGATCATCGATGAAGCTGCGTTCAGCAGCTGCTATGCACTTTCCCAGATCGCGATTCCGGAAGGCGTGACAGACATCCGAGCCGGCGCATTTCACAGCAGCGGCCTGACCTCCTTTGAGGTGCCGGCCAATATCACGGTGCTTGAGGACAGCCTGTTCGAGCG
>CACZQT010000156.1 GCA_902783295.1 uncultured Lachnospiraceae bacterium | reverse complement strand
GAGTGCTCATGCCGCTTAGCACGACCATGACCTGATCCAGGGATGCAGCGTACCGGACTGCAAGACTGGCAGAAGAAGGGGAAGAATCCCCATAAAACTCCTTGAACAGCTTCATTCTAAAGGCGAACACATCACTGTGCTCTGTATTCAGCCGGTGTCATGGCCATATACTTTTTGAATACCCTGGTAAAATGGCTTTGAGAGGAAAAGCCAAGATAATCACTGATGGCGATGAGGCTTTTGTCGGTATAAGCGAGTAGGCGAGCGGCTTCCTCGCATTTTTTCCTTAGGATGAAATCGGTAAGCGTCATTCCGGTCTCTGCTTTGAATTTCCGGGAAAGATGAGGCCGTGAGTAGTGAAGATCACAAGCCAGTTTTTCGGTGTCAGTGGGTTCACTTAAGTGCTTCTGTACCCACGCAGACACAGTTACGGCGAGGGATGTATGCGGGATACCTTCCCGCAGCCGTTCGACCTGTTCTGTATAAGTAACCAGCATATTGGCCTGCAGCCGCAGAATGCTTTGTACATCCTGCAGCGCCTCACAGTTACGGATCAGCAGATCGCTGGCAGACAGCGCTTCTTCGGGATCCATACCGCCCCGGATGGCAGAGCGGGCTGCTAATGTCGTAGTGACGATGAAGGTGTTTTTGTATTGCCGCAGATGTTCCTGAGCCATCGGCCCGGCATGGACGGCTGGCGCAGAAGCGATCCAGTTTTTCAGCGTGCTTGTATCACCTTTGCGGATCATGTTCATCAGGGCCTGCTCAATGGCCAGGGTGTTATGGCTTTCTTCATAAATGGTCTGTTCTTCATTGGCCTTTGCCGGTGTGGAAGCAATCTGTTTTTCGGACGGTTCATTCAGCACAATATCTTCCAGGGACAGTTTTTCTCCGTTTATTACATAATTCAGGGTACACAGGATCAGTTGAAGGTTTTCAAGGGGCATCGGTGCCAGAGAATGCATTGCCTGGATAAACTCATGGGTGTCTTCTGCTGGCACATTGCTTAGAAAAGCCAGTTCCCGAAGTTGCTGTTCGGTGGTTGGGAGCTGCCGGGTTGGCCCCAGAATCAGTCGGGTATCCCCGCTGCGTACTACACCATAAAAATAATACCGGGGAGTGATATAGGTACCGATATGATCATCCAGAGTGAACAGATCCTCTCTGAAGGGCAGCATGGGATCATACTTCAGCCCCGAATGATCGACGATGCAGACCAATTCATTTCCTTCATACAACCGCACAGGAAACCCGCATATGTTTCCCATGGTTTCGCATAGATAGATTAGGTCGAGCTTCTTCATATATTCAGATCCTTTTTCGAATTGAGACGATACAATTATGCTCTAAATATCACAATCATGCAAGACTTTTTGCCATATGTTTCTGTAAAATAAAGTTATGCAATATGTCCGTCTCTTTAGCAAGGAGAAAACAGACATACACAGAGTATCCACAGCCAGTGACGGAGAATACAGGAAGCATAGCAGAGACAGTATTTGCAGGAGACCAGACAATGAATAAATTGAAAAAGAAATTTGGAAAGATCATGCAGCGGATCGTCGACGCGGCCATGGGAAACGGCCTTATGCAGGAAGAGACGACGGCGAGCGGGGAGCGGTATATAACACCCGGGATTGCAGAACTCATCCGGCAGGCTGGTGCGGAGAGCTGTGTTCTGCTTAAGAACAATGGTGCGTTGCCGATTAATCGTAATAAGGAAGTCGCGGTCTTCGGACGCTGTCAGCTGGACTGGTTTTATGTGGGCTACGGCAGTGGTGGCGACGTACATGCCCCATACCATGTAAATCTGATTGACGGCCTTAACAATGCCTCTGTTCAGGTGAATGCAGAAATGCTCAATACTTATAAGGCCTGGACACAGCAGGAAGACAATCAGGCCGACCATGGTTGGTGGGGACACTGGCCCATGAATTATCCGGAAATGCCCCTGGATGCCGCATTGGTTCAGAAAGCTGCGAAAAGCACCGATACCGCACTGGTAGTGATCGGCCGCGCTGCGGGAGAAGACCGTGAAAATACGCTTACAAAAGGAAGCTATTACTTGACTGATGCCGAACGGGCGATGCTGGATACTGTCACTGCTGCTTTTTCCAAGGTCGTTGTACTGCTGAACATTGGCAACATCATGGACATGGCTTGGGCAGAAGAATATGGAGACAAGATTAATGCCCTGATGATCGTCTGGCAGGGTGGCATGGAGAGCGGCAATGCGGTG
>CACZQT010000155.1 GCA_902783295.1 uncultured Lachnospiraceae bacterium | reverse complement strand
CGAAGTCCACCGCTTCCCCGGCCTCACGCTTTTCATAGAGATCCTTCAGCTCCGTGGCAAAGTTGTCGGACAGCTCACTGCGCTCCTCGGCGCGGACCGTTTCCAGCTGCGCCAGATAGTTTTCATACGTAAAGCTGCCGGACATCCACGCCCGGATGTCCTTCACCGGAGAGCCGGCGGCCTCTTCCGCCTGCAGCATGGCCGTCACCGACGCCATAAACTCATACCAGCTGCCCGCTCCTTCTCCGTGTTCCGCGGAAAAAGCTTCATAATACTCCGTGAAAAACGGTTCCTGAGAAGCCGGTTTCAGGGCGGCCACCTTTCCTTTGGCAGGCGGCGCGCTCAGCTTGTCAATATACTCGAAAAATTCCCGCAGTTCCTGGCTGCCCTGAATGTCCTCCACAGCCCCGAAGCGTTCCAGAAAAGCTGCTTCATCCAGGTCATTTTCCAGATAGGCTGCCGCATCCCGGATCGCCTGTGCTTCTTCAGCTGAAGCGGCAGCTTCCATGGCAGAGAAGAAGCGGCCGAACAGCGGCCGGATCTTTTCGATCCTTACGCTCTCTTCCCGCTCTCTGCTGGCGGAAGCGCGGCTGAGCGCCGTGAAATACAGGTCGTCAAACCGCAGTTTATCAACCAGGGTCGTGCGGACGCGGTATTCCTGCAGTCCTTCTTTCTTCAGACGGTTCCAGGCGCCTCCGGAATTGGCCAGGGCATACAGCCCCAGCGCCAGGGAAACACACAGGAACACGACGCCCGCTGCCTTGAGGATGCGGGACCCACGGTACATCCATTTCATGATTCCCTCACCTTCCCCTCTCCGGCTTTCCCGGGCATCTGCGTTTCATGTCCCGCAGCCTTTTTTTCCAGAGCATCCTGCTCCTTCTGCTGCATTCTCCGGATTCTCTCCGTCACGATGGCCGGCGGCTCCGCCTTCGGCGCATCCGGATGCAGCAGCCAGGTCGCGGCCCAGTGGGTCTCGCTGACCCGGAACATGGGCGGCTGCTCCTCGAAGTCAATCTGCATGGCATAGTGGTTTCTGGCCGCGAAGGCATCTCCCTTCGGCGGAAGGATCATATTGGGCGGGGTGCCGGGAATAGCATCCAGCTTTTCCTTCGTTTCAAGATCCGGCATGGAAGCCAGCAGCGCCCAGGTATAAGGATGGCGGGGATCATAGAAAACATCATCTGCCGTCCCGTATTCCACAATTTTGCCTGCATACATGATCGCGATGCGGTCCGCCATATTGGCAACCACACCCAGATCATGGGTGATGAAGATAACGGAAAGGCGCCTCTCCCTCTTCAGGCGGTTGATCAGTTCCAGAATCTGTGCCTGGATGGTCACGTCCAGAGCGGTGGTAGGCTCATCACAGATCAGGATATCCGGATTGGCCGCCAGAGCAATGGCTATAACGATTCTCTGCCGCATGCCGCCGGAGAATTCAAACGGATACTGTGTATACCGTCTCTGCGGCTCCGGAATCCCCACTTCCTTCATCAGCTCAATGGCACGATGCCTGGCCGTGGCCATACTCAGCTGGTAGACGGAATCCCCGGCGCATTCGCGCAGGTAGGAAACCAGCCTGGCAGCACGTTCCTGCAGACTGACGCCCCCCGTTTCCGGAAGCAGCCGGAAATGCACCTCCATGTCCTCCATGGTTTTCCGGAGATTGTTTTCCGCCTTTTCCATGTCCACAAGGTTCAGGGGCACAACGTCCGGCATGATTTTTCCCTTCGCGACCCCCTGTTCCCGTTTTCTGGTGTCCCTGCGGAACCTGGCTTCCTCCTTCGGGTTGTTTTTCAGCCCGTAGAAATACCGGGCGATATAGGCATTCATGCTGCTGCGGAATACATAGGCGCGGTTATCCTTATCCAGCGCCAGGCGGTCGATGGCCTTTTCCACGGCATCCGCAGCCCGTCCGGCCGCCGCCCGGCAGTCCTTTTCCCGCAGGGATCCCGATGTAAAGACCGGAATCTCTGTCCGCACTGCATCCGCCGCGCGAAGCCGGGCTTCATAGGCTTCCTCCGCGGAATGAGCCAGTGCTTTTTCCACTTCCGCGAGAAAGCGCTCCGCAAATCCTTCCTCTCCGTATTCCGAAGGAAAGACCGGTTCTCCTTTCACTGCCTCCAGGCGCGCCTTAAAAGCCGCCAGAAGTTCCCGCAGCTGTGTCTCCTGCTCCATGGAAAAGCTTTTCCGGAACGCCTCCGCCTGCCCGATCAGCCTGCCGAATTCTCCGTCCGTCTCCGGAATCACCTCCGGATTGTACGCTTCCTTCCCGCCGGCCGCGATCTGCCCGCAGATCTCCCGGACATTCTTTTCATCCTTTTTCAGAAGGGCCAGATCCGCTTCCTCCAGGGAGTCCAGAAGGCTCTGTGCCCGTTCCAGGGCCAGCCTCGCGGCATTGTACTTTTCCGCGCCTTTCAGCGTTGCCTGCCGGAACACCTGGCACATGGCGGAAGCATCCGATACACCGGCCGCAGACATCTGCTTTTCCAGCTCTTTCAGCATCTGGTCAAAACGCTTTTTCCCGTCCGCCTTCCGCTCCTTATTGTTCAGGATCATGGCTTCGGTCAGCTGTTTCCCGATCCGCATGATGGGATTCAGCGCCGAAAGAGGATCCTGGAAAACCATGCTGAGCCTGTGACCGCGCAGAGTATGGAATTCCTCTTCCGGAATCTTCAGCAGATCTTTGCCGTCATAGATGATCTCTCCGTCCTCTACCATGGCGTTCCCGGCCAGAATGCCCATGACCGCCCTGGTCGTCACCGACTTGCCGCTGCCGGATTCCCCGGCAATAGCCAGCGTTTCTCCCTCATTCAGGTCAAAGGAGATATCCCGGACCGCCCGCACGGCACCGTTGTTGGTCCGGAAAGAAATGGTCAGGTGCCTGACCTCCAGTTTTTTCGCCATTATTCATCCGCTCCTCTCAGGGACGGATTGAAGGCGTCCCGCAGCCCATTGCCGAACAGGTTGAAAGAAATCTCCAGGATCGAAATAAAGACCGCCGGGAAGAAAATAATGTGCGGGTATGTGGAAAGATACCCCTGTCCGTTGGAAAGCATCGTCCCGATAGAGGTCAGGGAGGAGGTTTCCAGGTTGATGATATGCAGATAACTCAGCATCGACTCGGAAAAGATCACGCCCGGAATCGCCAGTACGGATCCGGTGATGATGGTTCCCAGGCAGTTGGGATAAATGTGCTTGAAGATCAGGCGGCGGTCCTTCACACCGAGGGTACGGGCCGCGAGCACGTATTCCTGCCCTTTAAAGCGGTAGAACTGCATGCGCACACGGGCCGCCATGCCTACCCAGCCGGTCAGCACGTAGGCAAACAGCAGGGAAGGCAGCACGCCCACCTTCGAAGCCAGGTGCAGCTGGAAAAGAGTTGCCACTACCATGAAGGGAACGTCCCAGAGCACATCCGAGATTCTCTCCAGCACCATATCGATGGCCCCGCCGTAATATCCTTCAATGGCGCCGTAAATGCCGCCGATCAGGAAGTTGATGAGAGAGACCACCACCGCCAGCAGGAAGGACAGACGTCCGCCGGCCGCCAGGCAGGT
>CACZQT010000154.1 GCA_902783295.1 uncultured Lachnospiraceae bacterium | reverse complement strand
TGGACTTTTCCGTGCGCCTTCAGGGGCTCGAACCCTGGACACCCTGATTAAGAGTCAGGTGCTCTACCAACTGAGCTAAAGGCGCATCTCGTTCAACCGAACAAAACGAATTATAGTAGTTTGGTGCCGTCTTGTCAACCACTTTTTGTAGTCGGTTTTTTCTTTTTTTGTCACCATATTCCGAAAAAACAGGGCGGCAGATCATTCCGCCGCCCTGTCTGATGAAAGATTCCTGCTCCGGATACCGTTTACAGTACGGACTTGATGACATCCTCCAGCGCGGCCTCTCCGCCGGCGCCAAGAAGCGAATTGGCAATTTCCCCGTTTTTGAAAACCGCCATATACGGAATGGAACGTACCCGGAAACGGCGGGCTGTCACCATATTGTCATCCACATTCAGCTTGCCGACGATCAGTTTCCCGGCATATTTTTCAGCCATGGCTTCCACGACAGGCGCCATCATCTTGCAGGGACCGCACCAGTCCGCGTAAAAATCCACCAGTACCGGAAGGGCTGCTTTTTCTACCTTCTCTTCAAAATTCTCATCTGTAATAATTTCGACCATTGGATCCATCCTCCTTTTATATTATTATACGGCAGCAGGCGGCCTGGCGGCCAGCTTGCAGATCGGATTTCCCCGTCCGGAAAACCGCTCTTCGTATTCCGTCATTACATTACCTTCCCCAAGAGGATCTGCATGAAGGTTTCTGGTAAAGTACAGCAGTTCCCAGCCCGCCTGTTCCAGTTCCTCCAGGGAAAAATCAAAAAGCCCCGTATTATCCGTCTTGAATTCAATCCATCCGCCCGGAGCCAGCAGAACCCTGTACCTTTCCAGAAACTGTCTGGAGGTCAGCCTGCGGTGTGCGTGCCGGTCTTTCGGCCACGGATCCGAAAAATTCAGGTAAATCCGGTTTACTTCTCCCTGTGCGAAGTATTCCGTAAGATACTGGGCATCCGCACGGACCAGGAAAAGGTTCGGCTGCCGTTTCATCTCCAGTTTCTGCACAGCCCGTACAAGAACGCTGGAATACTTCTCCAGTCCCAGGTAATTCACTTCCGGATGTCTAGAGGCCATTTCCATCAGGAACTGTCCCTTTCCCATTCCGATCTCCATGTGCAGGGGCTGTGCGGACGGAAAGAGCTCCTGCCACTTTCCCTTCCACAATTCCGGTTCTGTCACCGCACAGTCGCTCTTATCGATCGCTTCCCGGGCACCGGGCACATTTTTCAGTCTCATCCGTTCCTCCTGCCGGCAGCTCCCCGGCTTCAGTGTTCCGCTCTCCACTATATCACAGCCAGCCTGCCGCCGCAAGCAGTACTTCCCGGCCCGATCTGATCCCTGAATGGGAAGGGCTCTCCCTCTTCCCCGCCGATGTATGACAGAATGCGGCATTTTTTCTCCGAAAATGGGGGGCTGATCCTGATTTCAACGGTTTTTACCCAGAAAAGTGGGGGAATGTCTTCCTTTCCCTCGGATTCTTTTGACATTATGCAAAGAATGATGTATGATAGCGGCAGGGTATCCCGAAAGCATCTGACCCATTTTTGCAGAAGGAGAGAAACATGAAAAACCTGCAGCGGCTGGCAGGCGGGCTGGCCGGTCTTTCCCTGATCCTGATCTTGCTGATAACCGCCATTGAAATCGCTGCCTACAGCGACTACAGCTATTACGAACGTGAATATTCCCGTCTGGGCGTTTTGAATACCGTCCCTATGGAAATGGATGATCTTATGGACGTAACAAAGGAGATGATGTCGTACCTTCGGGGCGGCCGGAAAGATCTTCAGGTCATCACCACCATCGGCGGCGAAGAAATGGAGTTTTTCAACGAGCAGGAAAAGGTGCATATGGAGGACTGCCGGAACCTCTTTACCGGCGCCATCCTTCTTCGAAGAATCTGTCTGGCTGTTCTCCTCCTTTCTATCGCCTTTCTTCTGTACGGCGGAATGAAGGATCCTTCCGGTTCCTGGCTGTCCGTCCTCTCCCGTACTCTTCCCGGAACTTTCCAGCGGCTTTCCCTGGCTGTCCTCGGATTATCTCTTGTCCTGGCTATACTGTTTGCTTCCGATTTCACTTCCTGTTTTACAGTATTTCACCAGATCTTTTTCCGCAATGATCTCTGGCTCTTCGATCCGGCAGTCAGCCGACTGATCAACATTGTTCCGGAACCCTTCTGGGTGGATACCGGCACCCGGTGCCTGCTTCTGTTCATCGGGCTGATGCTTCTTGTCACGATGGCCTTTTCCCTCTGGAAGCGCATCGCAGAAAGAAAAAATATCTTTCCCGGAACTGCTTTGTCACTGGCTGTTATTCTGGCTGTTTCCACCTGCCTGTCCGCTTCCGTACAGGTGCAGGCACTGGGCGTTCCGCAGGAACTCGCGGCCTCTATTGCCGCCTCCTCTGCCTCGCCGGCAGACTCCCTTCCGGCGCCGGTTGACCTTTCCGGTTCCCCCGACTGGCCGGAAGCTCCTTCGGTTGATTCTGAAGCAGCCATCCTTATGGAATCCAAAACAGGAAAAATCCTGTATTCCAAAAACGCCAACGAAGCCTATTTTCCCGCAAGTATTACGAAGCTGATGACAGCTCTGCTGACGCTGGAACGCTGCCAGCTTTCGGATATCGTAACGTTCTCCTACCGGGCTACACACGAACTGGAACAGGGAAGCACACATATCGCCCGTACCGAAGGAGAAGAGATGAGTGTGCGTGACTGTCTTTACGCGCTGCTCCTCTTCTCGGCGAATGAAGTCGCTCAGGCTCTGGCAGAACATATTTCCGGCAGCTTTGAAGACTTCGCCGTTCTTATGAACGAAAGGGCTGTACAGCTGGGCTGTTCCAACACCCATTTCGTCAACCCCTCCGGTCTGAATAATTCCAGACACCTGACCACCTGCCGGGACATGGCACTGATCCTGCGGGCCTGTACGAAGATCCCGGAATTCCTTGAAATCGAATCCGCCAATTCCTATGTCATCCCCCCGACCAACCGGCATGAAGAAAGCACCACCGTGGTGCAGAAGCACAAGCTGGTAAAGCAGGGTGAAGACCATTATGAAGGAGCTTTAGCCGGGAAAACCGGTTACACTACCATCGCCGGCAATACCCTTGCCACATATGCGGTACGCGGCGATATGGAACTGATCTGCATTATCATGAAGAGCATGAGCACCCATTATGCCGATACCAGAGCCCTGCTGGACTGGGGATTCGACAATTTCTCCATGGTGCAGCTCTCTTCTGCAGAAGAACCTGCCCGCCTGAACGCAAATCTTCCTGAAGGACTGCTCATTTCCGAAGATGAATGGCTGATCCTTCCCCGAGGTCTGGAATTTTCCGCCCTTGACGTCCAGGTAGACCAGCTGAACGGAACCGTGGACGCCAATGGCAACCGGCCGGCAGGGCGGGTACACTACCTGCACAGCGGCACAGAATACGGAACGGCTACCCTTCTTCTTCCGACATCAGCAGAAGAAGAGCCCACTACCGCTGCTGAAACCGTTGTGGAAGAAACTCCGGCTGTCACGGAAACAAAAGCAGCCAGAGGCGGCCTGCAGAAGGTCCGGGAAGCCATCCGGAACATACCTCTGCCCAGCCAGGAATCTGTTATACGCGTCCTGGCCGTTGCGGTAGACCACTGGCCCATTACCCTGGGCATCCTGGCCGGACTGTTGATCCTCGTTATCCTGCTGACTCATTTCCGCCATAATGAGAAGAGGCGGAAGAAACGCAATTACCGCTATGGAGGCTACACCACCACCAGACGGACCAGGAAACGTCCGAACAAATATACCATGCGGAAGGAATAGGAGGGGATTTATGGAACAGATGGAGTACATTCAGAATCAGATCCTGGCCGTGAATGAAGCCATCCGGCTGGCCAAAAAAGCCATGAAGACCACCGAAGATCTGCAGGAGTTTTTCGATCCCTCTAAAGATTCGGAAGCGGTCACCGCACAGGAGGATTTCTCCCGGGATATGTTCAAGTATTTTGACGCCAGCAGTGCCCTGCGGCAGATGGAAGGTCTGCAGTTTCAGCTGGGCAAGCTGAAAGAACAGCTGATCAAGATCAAAATCGACAACGACCGGCTGCTCTATGCCGGCGGCTATCTGCACTTCATAGACGAAGCCATTTCCCGTATCTTCCTGAAAAATACGCTCTGCAAGCTGCTGGCTCAGAACGAAAGCACCCCCGTCATCATTGAAGATACGATCGGACAGCTGAAGGCCCTGAAAGCAAAAATGGAAGAATATGCTGCCGGATTACAGGCATAAGCAGATGCAGAAAAAGCCGCTGTACCGGGGAATCTTTCCCTGCCGTACAGCGGTTTTTCTGTTTTATGGCCTGCAGCTTCCGCAGGGATCAAATCCTGCCTCTACAGCCTCCTCCCTGTCGGCGAACCAGATCCGGTTATGTTCTGCCGGCAGGTTTTCGCAGTCCGGCCGGTGAAATTTAAAACTGATTTTATTTCCGATAACCGCTCCTTTTCCAGGCTCTGTCTCTGCAGAACTGCCCTCTGCAGCAGTCATCCCGGCTTCTTCTTCCGAGAGCGGTTCAAGGTCAAAACGAACGTTTTTTCCATCACTTACTGCCGTGATATTCCCCTGGAGATCTGTCCGGTAAACAGAAATCCTGCG
>CACZQT010000153.1 GCA_902783295.1 uncultured Lachnospiraceae bacterium | reverse complement strand
AGGTACATCCATTCATTGACTTTCCCCGCAAAATGCTATAGAATCCTTGATATCATGAACGAGGAGGAATACTGCCATGCCGATTACAATTCCTGACTCTCTTCCGGCCCAGAAGACTCTGGAGGATGAAAATATATTTGTTATGACTGAATACCGGGCTGTCCACCAGGATATCCGCCCGTTAAATGTCCTGATCCTGAACCTCATGCCCACCAAGATCACGACGGAAACCCAGATCCTGCGCAAACTGTCCAATACCCCTCTGCAGGTCCAGATCGAGCTGCTTCAGACTGCCACCTATACCGGCAGCCACACAGACCGTTCTCATCTGCAGCAGTTTTACTATACCTTCGACGAGGTCCGGGATAGAAAATACGATGGAATGATCATCACCGGAGCTCCTCTGGACTATGTCAAATTCGAGGATGTTGCCTACTGGAAAGAGCTCTGTGAGATCATGGAATGGACCAAGACCCATGTCCACTGCACCTTCCACCTGTGCTGGGGGGCTTTCGCCGGCCTCTTCTATCATCACGGCATTCCGAAGTACGACCTGCCCACAAAACTTTTCGGAGTGTTCCGCCATAAAGTTTACAAGCCCCAGTCCCCTCTGTTCCGGGGCTTCGACGACAACTTCCTGGCGCCTCAATCCCGCGCAACCGACGTGCATCTGGAAGATCTGCTGGCATGTCCTGATCTGGAAGTGCTGGCCACTACCATGGACGGCAGCCCGACCATCGCAAAGACCAAAGACAACCGGCAGTTCTATGTACTCTGCCATACAGAATATGACTGGGATACCCTGAAGCAGGAATATGACAGGGATATGGCCAAGGGGCTGACCAGTGTTCAGCTTCCGATCAACTATTTTCCGGATGATGATCCCACCAAAACGCCGCCGGTCACCTGGCGGTCTTCGGGACAGCTCCTCTACTGCAACTGGCTGAACTATTATGTATACCAGAGCACGCCTTACGACCGCATGCAGATTCAGTGATCCGGTGATCACACTTTGAAAGAACATACCCGGCGAAGATTCCGGGATGAAAAAGGCAAATAAAGAGACAGGTGGCAGCCTTTCTTATCCTCTAAAAGAGGAGACAAAGGGCCTCCTGTCTTTTCGTTTATACAGAGTTTCCGCCGTCTTTATGCAGTTTATACCGCCTGCCTTCAAATTCACAGAATTTGTCATTCTAAATTCAGAATTTTTAAATTTGTCATCATTATATTGTAATTGATGTTTTCAAATTTATTTTCCAAACCGGTAATTCGACGAATCTTTTATTAATAATTCAAAGCAGTCATTAAACCGAAGAATCTTTCTTGCCTTCCCGATTTTATGGATGTATAATCCCCCACATACTAAAGAGAGGGGTGAATCATATGAAAGAAAAGCAGACATCAAAACCGGCAGTCGTTCCAATGCAGAATCTGAACTCGATGATCTCCCAGAATCTGAAGAAACTGATCGCCCGCGAAGGACTTACGCAAAAAGAACTTGCGGAAAAACTGGGGATCGCCGCTGCTTCCATGACAGATTACTGCAAGGGAAGGCGCACACCGAATATTGAATTTTTCGTAGCTCTGAAGAACCTTTATGATATTTCCATAGACGACTTCCTGACTAAAAACATTCAGCCTTCTGCGGCAGATCTTTCTCCCAGAGAGTTTTATATGGATCCCAACCAGCTCATCACCTGCCGGAAGTACTGCGGAAGCTACTTCGTTTACTATTTTGACACCGGAAAGTACAAAGGACGGGATACGCAGATTCCCAGAGAGTCCCTGCAATACGGAATTCTCTGTATCTACGAAAAACAGACCTCTCTGGATGTCCCTGAGTTCGGCTGCGCAGCCGTCATGAGTTTCAATGACCGGGACAGCGCCGAGGAGCTGAAAAAGACGCTGGACTCGTTTACTGACCCTTCCCAGCTCGTGGATTATATCAACTCCAACCATCTGCACACTTCTTATTTTGGGAATTTCGAGCTGTCCCAGGAGCATGCTTTCATCAGCATGCATCACAATACCACCGATAAAGCTCTGATCATTTTCCACCGGGTTGACAACAACAAGCCCAACTACACAGGCGGAATCGGCACCATTAACTCTGTCTCCAAAGGACGGGAGCGGATGCCGGTTGTCCAGTTCCTGGGCATCTCCCGTTACCCGCTGGCCATGTCTGTCGAGGAAATCCATCACAGCCTTCTTCTGAATTATCCCTACGTCAAAGCCCAGAAAGAAGCACAGGATCTGATCCGCAATTTCAAGGCCTTGTATTTAGGTACGGATTCAACCATGCAGGGTTTTTCCGAGTACCAGAAGGAAATTATCATTCAGTCCGGCCTGGAGCGGTCCATCCGGAAAATCCTGGAACGGAACATATTCCGGTACGGGAAGATCTCCGGCCGTGATGACGACGAATGGTATCATGCCATTAAAGCAGCCTCGATTCATGAGCCGGCAGGCGATGAGCAGTCCTGACACTGGCCTTGTCGGAAAGAGAGGTGAGATACCATGGCATATGAGCTGAACGTAAGTTTTCAGGATATCCTGAACATTACCGGCAAGAACCACAAAGTTTCCAATAAGCAGGGACTGAAAAGTGCCTATGAATATGCTGCGAGAAAGCATGCCGGCGTGTTCCGGGAGAGCGGTGAGCCTTATATCAATCATCCTCTTCGGACGGCCAGGCTTCTGGCAGAATGGGGATTTGAAAGTGATGTGATCATGGCCGCCATGCTTCATGATGTGGTAGAGGACTGCGATACTCCTTTATCAGAAATCAGAGATCTGTTTGGAAGCAATGTAGCGACAGTTGTAGATGCAGTTACAGCGTTAAGCGACCGGGACTTTTCGGATCCCGGACTGACCAAAGCCGAAAAAGACCTTATGTCAGACGCCCTTCTGCAGCGGAAAATGAATCTGAAGGCTCTGTATGTGAAAATCGCCGACCGGATCGATAATCTGAATACCCTGTCCGGTGTCCCGGAAAGAAAACGCATTCCCAAAGCGGAGCACACCCGGGATATCATCATCCCCATGGCCAGAATGGTGGGAGCCTACCACCTGGTGGATGTTCTGGAAGAACTCTGTTTTCAGACGGAACACCCCCAGATGTACGAGGGAATCCTGAAACAGTACCAGGAGCTCTGCCGGATCAACAACAGAACCTGCCAGGAGTCTCTGGACCTGCTCTCCATGGCTTTTGATCCCCGTACCAATACCCAGTCTGTCGATCTGGACCGGTATCACCGTACGATCAAGGGCTATCTCTGCCTCCGCCGTTCCTGCAGCAGTATCTACCGCAAAATCAGCCGTGTAGCAGAGAATATCAAAAGCGAATGGAGCCAGCTGCTCAGCAAGGAAAACATCGCCCAGTATGATCTGGTGCTGATCGTCAGCAATGAACTGTCAGAGGAAGATTCCGTGATCAGGCCTCACGACGTGTTCTTCCAGTATTACGACAAGGCACTCGCTTCCAAGGGATTTGATCTTCTCAAGTTCGACTATACGACCTACAGGGACAGCGGCTATTTCCTGATCGCCGATGAAATGGACAATCTTTACCGTCTCTTCGTCCGTACGGAACAGGAGCAGCAGCGGTTCATGCTGGGCAGTATCGTAGATGAAGACAGCTCCCTTCACTTCGGGGATGTCATCGAGGTAGAACCCCGGGATACCTATAACGAAAAGATCAAGGTTTTCCGGCGGGACGGCTCTGCCATGTTCATCGACAAGGCCGCTACGGTTCTGGATTTCGCCTTCTATATCCACAGCGATCTCGGATATCACTTCGATTATGCCATGATCGATGAGTCCAAGACGCAGCTTCCGGCGTATACAAGGCTGAATGAAGGGGACACCATCACCATTGTGGCAAAGCCGGAAATCCAGCCCAGCATTCTCTGGTTTAAGTATGTAAAGACAAGCCGGGCTGTACACTTCCTCGTGCGTTATTTTCAGCAGTT
>CACZQT010000152.1 GCA_902783295.1 uncultured Lachnospiraceae bacterium | reverse complement strand
GATAATTTCTATAGAACAAAATCCGTTTTATACTACTGTTATCATAATCTCTTCAGAACCGATATGTCAAGGAGAAATCAGCAAAAACAGCCGGAACAGGCCCTGAAAATACGGCTCATTCCGGCAATATCAACAAAAACATAGTTGCAGGTCCGCCTGCCAGCAGGCCGTCGGAGCTAAAAATGCCCAGCCGGCAGTCAGTTAAAAAACCAGGACCCGGTAATCGGTAATGGATCACCGGAAAACAGGTTCAGGTTTCCTTTTATACAAATGAAGATCATCAGGGTTTCTGCTTATGATGCTCTTATATCAATATAAGAGCATCGGATCAGCACTGTAAGAATATCATTGAAAAAGCACTGTAAGATTATCATCGGAACAAGAGCCGGAACAGAGCACTGTAAGATTAAAGCTTGACAGAAAAGACCTGTTCCCTTTAAGATGATACAGGACTTCCGCCATATTGGTATTTCTTCCGTCGGACGTTCCGTATTCCCGCTTTACCGGCCTTATTTCTGTCGAATGTACCGTATTTCCGCTTTACCGGCCTTTCTTCCGCCAGTGGTAGCCGCAGACGGCGCCGACGATGCCGCCCAGGATATGGGTGAGCTGTGATACGTTGTCCTTGACAAAGAAGCCTTCGTAGATCTGCTGGCCGATGTATAAAAGAGCCACCAGGATAAACGTGATGGGGATCTCCCTGTCTCTGAAGCCGATAGCGGAGGAGAGGAGGATAAAGGCAAACACGACACCGCTGGCGCCAAGAAGCGCGGTTCCCGGGAACAGGATAAAATGCGCGATGCCGGTCACCAGGGCCGTGATCAGAATAACCAGAAGCAACGCCCTTGATCCGTATTTTTCTTCCAGCAGCGGCCCGATCACCAGTATCATCATAAGGTTCCCGACCATATGACTGACGCTGGCATGGCCCAGGACGTGGGTGAAGAAGCGGATGTAGGTCAGGAAGTTTTTCAGTGAAGAACGATAGACGCTGAACACCAGCCGGTTGGCTTTGCCCAGAGTCAGGCTGTCAATCACCAGCGCGATCACACAGATCACACAAAATGAAAGGACCAACGGGGAATTCAGGACGATCTTCAGGTGTTTCTTGTTGTTTTTCATAGGGACTTTTCCTTTTTGATGTTTTATCAGCATACAGGATGGCCTTTGGTTCAGGTATCCTTTAGTTTGTGTATCCTTTTGTCCAGACATCCTTTTGTGTTTTAAACAGAACGGATATCCTACTGGCTTTTTTTTATACAGAACGTATATACTCCCGGATTGCTTATACAGAACGTGTATACTCCCGGATTTTAATACAGACAGATCATCTGCCCGAAAGGTAATATTATGCGAAAATATATCCGATTATACGGTGCCGTCCAGGGCGTAGGACTCCGTTACCGGGCCGAGCATGCTGCGAATCATTTCGGCGTCACTGGCTATGTGGAAAACTGTTTCGACGGCTCTGTCGAGATGGAACTTGAAGGAGATGAAGCTTCCATCGACCAGGTCATCCTGGCCATCGAACGGGGGACCTTTATCCGCATCGAAAACATGACAGCGAAGACCATTCCCGAACAGGGCAGCCGTTATTTTGAGATCCGGGGCTGATCCCGATCTAAGTTCAAAGACTCATTTCGAACTGAGTTCAGAGGTAGATCCCGATCTGAATTCAAAAACAATTTTGATCCGAGCTCAGAGATTGATTCTGACCTGAGTTCAAAAGCCGAATCCGGGATCAGTCTTTTCTCAGATGCACCTTGTCCCGGGCGCTTCGCCGCTGCTGGTCTTCAAGGGCGGCATAATGCTTTCTGGTGGTGTTGACATCGGAATGGCCCAGAACGTCCGCCACCAGATAGATATCGCCGGTAGCCTGATAAAGGCTGGTGCCGTACGTGGACCGAAGCTTGTGGGGCGTAATATGCTTTGAAGTGTCGACCGTCCCTGTGTATTTTTTTACCAGGTTTTCCACACTTCTTACCGAAATGCGTTTCTTCTGGGAGGAGAGGAAAAGAGCGTCCTCATGGCCAGATTCCGGGATGATGTCTTCCCTTTCATCCAGATATGCCGAAAGGGCTTCCTCCACCTCTTCGCCGAAGTATACCGTCACTTCCTTGCCACCTTTCCTGTGAATGGAAATGCCGGCGTTTTTCATGTCTACATCCTGCATATTCAGTCCGACGCACTCGGAAACACGGATCCCGGTACCGAGAAGCAGCGTCAGAAGCGCCAGATCCCGGACTTTTGTCTTTTCATGGAATTTAAGCTGCCGGTCCGTAAGCCTGTTTCCGGATTCCACATTATCCAGAAGCTCCGCCACCTCATCGGCGTCCAGCCGGATGATGTTCTTCTCGTGAAGCTTGGGCATGGCCACCAGAGCGACGGGGTTATAAGTGATGAGTTCCTTCATGTAAAAATATTTATAGAAGGTCCTGAGGGAGGCCAGCTTTCTTTTAACGGAGGAAAGTTCGTTGACGTGCTGGCCGGTGGTTTCCGACACATATACCTTGATATAATCCAGGTATTCTTCGATATCCATGGGCGTCAGGGATTCCAGCTCGGAAAGCGTGATCTCTTTGATCTCCTTCTTGGAAAATACGGAATTGTTTTCATGGAGATATCGGAAGAATACGTTCAGGTCATAGGCATAGGCAATACGGGTCCTGGAACTGGTCTGAGGTTCAATACCCCGGAAAAACGCCTTTGTGTAGGGCGGCAGATCCCTGATCAGTTCCCGTAATTTAAGGGTATTCTTAATATCTTCAGTCTTGTGATAATCCGGCATT
>CACZQT010000151.1 GCA_902783295.1 uncultured Lachnospiraceae bacterium | reverse complement strand
GTGTCTGACCAACCACATCCTGTACTGCAACCAGATCTGCATCAACAAGGATGCTTATGAAGAACTGGATCCCGCTTACCAGGCTGCACTGGATCAGGCTGTTGCTGATGCTATCGCTTACATGCGTCCTCAGCTGGAGCAGATCGATGCCGACAACAAGAAGGCCCTGGAAGAAGGCGGCATGACCATCATCGAATACGCTCCTGAATTCTATGATGAGATCCTGGCTCTGGAAGGCGTTCAGGCTGTATATGCCAGCATCGACGAGCAGACCAATGGTCTGGGCTCCCTGCTGGTATCTGCTCTGGGTGAATAATTCAAAATTTACGGTTTCCAAAATCGTATAATATTTTAGTAGGGATCACCTCTGCGGGAGAGGGCGCAAGGCCCTTCCCCGCAGAGGTTTTTTTCTGCAAAGAGGCGCGGGGGCTGTCCCCCGGCCAAATCTGCTGTTTTTGCAAAGGAGATAACCGCTATGCGCATGGGTATGGGCGAAATACTGGTTGTTCTGATAATAGCGCTTGTGATTTTCGGGCCCAAGCAGCTGCCGAAGCTGGGGAAAACCCTGGGAAAAGCGTTCGGGCAGTTTAAGCATTACACGGATTTCAGCAGCAACTGGGATCTGGATGATGACGATGATGAAGACGAAAAGCCGAAGAAGAAGAAAAAGGCAGCCGTGAAAAAGGAAAACAAGTCGGAAGCTTCTCCGGGAACGGGGAAGGCAGAAGCTGATCATACAGAAAAGGTGAAAGAAGTGGCGGAAGCGGCCGCTGAGGAAGCGCAGAAGGTACAGGAAAGCGTTTCTGAAACCGCGCAGGAAGTGAAAGAAATAGTATCTGACACAGCGCAGGAAGTAAAAGACAGCGCTGATGCCGTGGTACAGGAAGCCGCACAGGCTTTTGAAGAGAAGAAAGGAGACATCTGACATGACTGCCATGCTGCCTGCATTTGTAATCGGGAAAATCGGATTCCAGGAGCTCCTGATCATCCTGATCATTGCTCTGCTTGTTTTTGGACCTAAGAAGCTGCCGAAGCTTGGCAAGGCCATGGGCGCTACTCTCCACAATTTTAAGCGTGGGATGAAGCAGGGCCAGAGGGACGCTGAGGATAAGATCGAAGAAGCAGCAAACGACGATGATGAAGACGAGGATGAAGCCTGAAGCGGACCGGTGACTTATGAGCCAAGATAAGAAAAAGCCGGGCAAAGCGCCGGTGCCGAAAAAAAAGACAAAACCGGAAGACGGCTATGAGATGATCGATGAAGAGGAGGAAGCGCTGGAGGAAGCGGACCGGATGTCCATCAGCGGACATCTGGCAGAACTCCGGAACCGCCTGATCATCTGCATTGTCGCCTTTGTGGCTGCGTTCGGTATCGCCCTGTGGCAGTCCGGCCCCCTGACAACCCTGCTTCTTTCCCGTGGGTCGCAGTTTTCTTTCGTGTTCATTTCGCCTGCCGAGCTGATGATGAACTATTTCCGGATTGCGATGATCGGCGGTGTCGTGATTGCAGTTCCGGTGATTGCCTATCATATATGGCAGTTTCTGCGTCCCGGATTAAAAGTAAAGGAAAAACGTTTTTTTGCTCTGGTCATGACCATCGGACTGGGGCTGTTTGTGTTGGGCGTTTTATTTGCTTTCTACATTGCTCTGCCTATTATTCTGAATTTCTTCGCTTCCCTGGATGCCTCCCAGACGATAAAGCCTATGATCTCGGTGCAGGAATATATCAGTTATTTCCTGACCACCATGATTATTTTCGGGGTGATTTTTGAATGCCCGATCGTCATCTGTTCCCTGGTGGGCGTGGGAATTGTGAAACCGCAGACCCTGCAGAAAAGCTTTAAGTATGTTGTCATCGGAATCTTTACCGTAGGCGCTATTATTACGCCGCCGGATGTGACCTCACAGATTCTGGTTTCAGTTCCGCTGATGCTTCTGTATGAAGGAAGCGTGCTCTTGAGCCGGTTCCTGTTCCGGAGGAAGCTGAAGGAGAGAGAAGAAGAAGAGAGAGAACTGGAAGAATACGTAGAAGAGGACGAAGACGAGGAGGACTGATGCGGAATAAAGAACAGCGTATCACCGGCACGAACAGCCTGCTGGTACGGATCGGCATTCTTCTGGCGATTCTTCTGGTCTTTATTCTGGGTGCGGTATACTCATACTTTACCGGGTTCTATATCCGTACCTACCGGGAGAATCGGTTTTACTTTAACCAGGTTTCCCTGGAAAACGTACAGAAATCCGTAGAAGATCAGCTTCGGGAGATCGGCGGGCGGATGGACCGTTTCTTTGAAGATGCGGCCGTCAACCGCTTTATTGTGTCGGGAAAAGAATATTCGGACGCAGACATGCTCTCTTCGGCGATGGTTCTGATGCAGTGGGCAGAAGGAGAAAAAGACGTGCTGGACGCGCACATGCTGGTTCCGGACAGCGGAATCATAGTGCAGTCGGACCGCATTGTAACCACTCTGGACAACTATAAGGAGAACATCCGTTTTGATGAGGCGCTGGCGGATTTTTCGGCGATGGGAAAACCGGTGATGCAGGAGGGAAGTCTGCGGCTCTGTGTAGGATTTCCGGAAAAACGACCTCTGGCAGTTCTTTCCGTAACCCTGGATACAGCGAGCCTGCCGGAT
>CACZQT010000150.1 GCA_902783295.1 uncultured Lachnospiraceae bacterium | reverse complement strand
TTCTGCTTCTCCCGTTTTCGCAGCAATGGCGTTTTCCTCATCCGGAAGTTCTTCTATAACATCCCCTTCCAGTTCCTCCGGCGCATAAACCCCCAGAACTTTCGTCACTTCCAGAGGATTCAGGTCCAGAGAAACCAATTTATCCCGAAGCTCCTCCCCGGAAATTTCTCCCGCCAGCTTTCTCTCACCGGCTGTTTTTATTTCTTCCAGCAGTGCTTCGCTGATCTCCAGCTCCAGGTCTTCCAAAGAAAGGGCATCCTCTTCCGGAAGCTCTATTTCATCCAGAATAAATGCTGCATCCTCCTCACCCAGCGTCTGATTACGCATAATGATGAGTTTTGCCGCTTCTTCGAGACTCAGGCCATAGGAAACCAGGGTCACTGAATAATCCGGCGCCACATCCTCTGCTGAAATAAAGTTCATGGAGAAATCATCCTCCATCCCCTCTTTCAGAGCGAATTTCGGATACAGCGTCAGATCCCGGTCTACCGTGTCTTCAGGCCGCGCTACCTCCTGCAGGTTTTCATCATAATACCAGTCCAGAAACAGGCAGCGGGACCTTTCCGGCGCCGAAATTTCAGAAACAGGCGTCCCGTCCGGCACCATCAGAGTCTCTTCCATGGATGTGGCCAAAGCCTCTTCTTCCGTGGTGCCGGCCGGAAGAGCAAAGGTCACCTCCCGGTAGACGATAGTTTCCACATCGTCCACCCCTCCTGTCACTGCTTCAGCCAGGGCATTCGTCTGCAGGACATCTGTCCCCTGCTCCTGGGGGGGTTCCTCACCAGCCGGAACGGCCCCTTCCGTACCCGATGCATTTCCGGGAAACTGTACAGCCATACTGTCTGCAGGAACAGAGCAGATGGTCATGCAGAATGCCAGCATCCAGGCGAGTGCTCTTTTTCCTTTCCCTCGATTCATCTTCATTCCTCCTGCTTCGTTTTCGTGCCTCTGTTGAATAATTATTTTCAAAACCACAACATCCGGGAAGTACTGACCAACGCCCCCGGATCATACGATCTCCGGCAGCAGTGCTTAGCGGCAAGACTTCCAGAGAGAGAGATTTTTTTGTATTATAAATCAGTTTTGTGAATAAATGTGAAAAGCTTACAAAACTGTGAGGTTTCGCTGTAAATGTCAGTAATTTCCTGTTCACCAGAATGTCCTGTTGATGTATAATGGTCACTGACGCAGTCTTTCCGGCGCGGCAGAATGTACGTAGGAGGCCTTCCGGTGAAGAAGATTTCAGAGTTTATCGTATCCAGACGTTTTATGATTATGGCGGCCATGCTTTGCATTACAGCAGTGTGCGCCTTCCTTGCCCTGCGTGTGAAGATCAACTATGATATGACGAAATATCTCCCGGATTCTTCACTCATGCGGACCGGCATGAAAATCATGGAAGAGCAATTCCCGGCCATGGAAACCGGCCAGACCATCCGTGTGATGTCTGAGGGGTTAAACCCGGAAGAAGAAACTCAGCTGCTGAAAGCGCTCGAAACCATCCCGAATGTTTCCGGCGTCGCCCATGATGACTCTGAATCTTACAAAAAGGGACAATATTCCTTATATGTCATCACAACACCATGTGCCTACGGAACACGCGAAGAAAAAGCCATCGAGAAGTCTCTGGCCCGGGATTTTAAAGATTACGGCATTGTGTTTAAAAACGACAATGCCGGTGTATACGACGTTCCTCTCTGGCTGCTGGCTCTTGCTGTCGGAATGCTGGTCGTTATTCTGATTCTGATGTGTGAATCCTGGGCTGAATCGATCCTTTTCCTTGTGAATATAGGGATTGCCGTACTGATCAACCTTGGTACCAATATAGTCCTGGGTGAAATCTCCTGCCTCACCTGGACCATGGCATCTATTCTGCAGCTGGTTCTCTCGATTGATTATTCAATCATGCTTTCGAACCGTTACCGTCAGGAAAAACAGACCGGGCTGTCCAAAAATGAAGCCATGGCAGCAGCTGTCTGCAACTGCTTTTCTTCCGTTTCCGGCAGCGCACTTACTACTGCCGTCGGCATGCTGGCACTTGCCTTTATGAAGTTCAAGATCGGATTTGATCTGGGATTTGTGCTTGCCAAAGGTGTTTTGATCAGCCTTCTCTGTGTTCTGACCATCCTTCCCGGGATCATTCTTTGCTGCGACAGTCTGATCGAAAAAACAGCCAAAAAGACGCTTCACATCCCCATGGACCGGGCAGCCCGCTTCAGCTTCAGGTTCCGGTTTCCTTTAGTCATCTGTTTTATCGTCATGTTTGCCGGCTTCTACATCCTGCAGGACATGACGCAGATTTCGTATAACCTGGAAATGCAGGATCCGATAGCGGAGGTCTTTACGCCGGATAATCCGCTGGTCCTGGTGTATGAAAACCAGGATGAGGAAAAAGTCGCTGCGCTGGCGGAAATACTGGAAAGAGAAAATGGCGTTACACAGGTGCTGGGGTATCCCAACCTTCTCGGAAAACAATACCGTGCTGATGAAATGGCCGATGCCTTAAACAGCCTGGGAAACAGTTTTGGCGTGGACATGGGAGGTAGTTTCGATTTCCCGCCCGCTCTGCTGGACCTGGTCTATTATCATGCGTATAACGGCTCTGTACAGCCGGTCAGAATGGGGGATTTCCTGCAGTTCCTCTCCGATGAAATTCTCCATAACGAAGCCTATGCAGGTCTGATAGATGAAAGCATGCGGTCCCAGGCTGAGCCGCTCAGCCTGTTCACGAGCAGGGAAAGCCTGGAAGCAGAACGCACGTCTTCTGAACTGGCAGCTGCCCTTGGTGTCGATCCGTCTATGATCGACCTGCTTTTCAGCTTTACGGGCTCACGTCAGGATGGCAGCGGCGCAGTCATGTCGCTGGAAGCCCTCGTGAATTTTCTGAACGATACTCTGGACAGCGGCGGCTTTATCGCAGGAATGATCAGTGACGAAAATAAGAACCTCATCCGGGGAGCCAAAGCTGTCACGGATGCTGTTCTTTCCGGGGAAGAATATTCCGCAGCAGACGCATTCCAGATTCTAGGTTCTGTCACAGACCAGCTGAATCCCGCCACAATGGACCTTCTGTATTTTATTTATGCTGCCGATAAAAATGCACAGGATGACCGGACGCTCTCCATCCATCAGATGTTCAATCATATTTATGATTCGCTTCTGGACGATCCTGTGTTTTCCTCTTTTGTGGATGACAGCCTCCGGCAGACGTTCACAGATACGAAAGAAATGCTGGATGACGGTGTACGTATGCTGAAAGGGGAGCATTATTCACGCCTGATCATCCATACATCTCTTCCTGTAGAATCGGAAGAAACCACTTTACTGATAGGGACTCTTACCGGTGCGTCCAGAAGCTTTGAAGGGCCTTCCTATCAGATCGGGAATTCAGCCATGAGCAATGAAATGCGGCTCTCCTTTGACCGGGAGCTTCTTACCATCACCCTCCTGACTGCCGGTGCCATTTTCCTGATCGTTTTGTTCATCTCCCGTTCTATCATCGTACCTGCGCTCCTGGTGCTGATCGTTCAGTGCGGTGTATTTATTACAGTCACCGTTGTAGGCCTGCAGGGCTATTCCATCTACTTCCTTGCCCTGCTGATCGTGGAATGTATTCTGATGGGTGCTACCATTGACTACGGCATTCTTTTCACAGGGTATTACCGTGAAAACCGCAGAAAAATGAATCCCCGGGAGGCACTGAAAGCTGCTTATGACGGATCCATTCATACGATTCTGACTTCCGGCCTGATCATTACGATCATTACGGGAATTCTCGGATACACTTACTCCGATCCCACGGTGGCGGAAATCTGCCGTACGATTTCCACCGGAGCGTTATCAGCTGTTCTGCTGATCCTGTTTATCCTCCCGGGCATGCTGGCCGCCTTAGACAGGTTTGTTTCTAAGCGCAGCTGATCCTTTTCAGGAAAGTCTCCTGTTTTTCCTCCTGTCCGCTTACAGAAAAGGAGAGAACCGCATGGATAAGATCCTGCAGTTCTCTCCTTTTTCTGTTATCTGTTTTTCCTTTTATTCTTCTTCCTTCTCGATATCAATAATGTGGATATCGACACCGCCGGGTCTGCCCCATCCTTCCGCACGGAAATGAGGGCGTTCCAGATATTCTGCCAGTGCTGCACTGTCTGTCATAAAGGTCGGGCAGGCATGGAAGGGGCGGGGCTGGTTTCCGGGTTCAAAGTAGCCGTTGTTCTCTACAAACAGTCTGCATTCCGCTCCGGTATAGTCCTTCCCTTCAAAAATATATTTGGCAGCCATATGCCGGATTCCCGCGGCATTTGTCACCTGAACATCTGCGGCACCGGGGCGGATTTTCCCGCAGAAAAGTTCTGAATTCACCTCTCCGTCAAAGGGAATAAATACCACCTTGCCATCCTTCGTAATCATTTCCGTACGGTCTTCCGCGTTGATGGACACGTTGAATACCATAATCTCTTTTCCTGCCATCTCTTCTCCTTCTTCTCATTTCAGTTTTATCTTGCGTTTTCCGGATAAATTCCAAGCCCTCCGGTTGAGGAAGCGCTGAAGGAATCCGTGTTTCTTTAATTTTACTTTAGTTCAGAAGATATCCTTTGTCAATGAAAGAATCTGTACTGGCATTAATTCCACGAATATGATACGCTTACATTCAGTAGAGAAGGCAGTCGTTTTTTCTGCGCTGTTTTTTGCATTTTGTCCGTAAAGTGAAAAGCACATAGAGACCGATATGAAAAACCGTGGCATTATTTATGTAAATCTGGCTGTACTGCTGTTCGGCCTGGCAGGGCTCTTTGCGAAATGGATTTCCCTGCCTGCCATCTGCATCACCTTCGGGAGGGTTTTTTTCTCTTCCATCACTCTGGCGCTCTGGATATTAACGAGAAAAGAATCTTTTCGTCTTGAAACCGGAAAGGATTTCCTTCTTTTCCTGGCAGCCGGAGGAATCCTCGCGCTGCACTGGTGGTCCTTCCTGGCTTCCATCCAGCTCGCTACCGTAGCGATCGGGACAATTACCTTCTCTTCCTTTCCTCTGTTCGTTACTTTTCTGGAGCCGCTGCTCTTTCATCAAAAGCTGCGGCCTAAGGATGTACTTCTGGCCCTGGTGATTCTGGCGGGTGTCTATATTACGATTCCGGCGTTTTCTCTGGAAAACCAGATGGCCCGCGGAATTGCCGTTGGTATGTTTTCCGCTTTTTCCTATGCGGTTCTCACACTGATGAACAAAAGATTCACGGGCCGATACAGTGGAACACTTACAGCCTTTTACGAACAGGGGTTCGCGTGTCTTGTTCTGGCCCCGCGTGTCCTTTACATGGCCTTCCGTTCCGGTCTTTCTATTACTGCCTCTGACCTGGGCGGCCTCGTTCTGCTGGGAGTCATTACTACGGCTCTGGCCCATACGCTCTTTATCAGCAGCCTTAAACAGATTCCGGCACAGCTGGCAGGCATCTGTTCTTCCATGGAGACAGTCTACGGGATCCTGTTTGCCATGCTCTTTCTTGGAGAAATTCCTTCCCTCCGCGAATGCCTGGGTGCTTTCATCATTGTCGGTTGTGTCATTTATGCACAGGCATCAAAGTAAATCAGCAGGCTCTGCACAGGACTTTGATCATAAGGGGGTTCTCCCATGACATTACAGCAATTAATTTATTTCCAGACCATCGCCAAAGAACAGAATTTTACGCATGCAGCAGAAACATTGAATATTACACAGCCGAATTTAAGTCACGCGATCCGGCAGCTGGAGTCTGAACTGAAAGTCCAGCTTTTTGTCCGGCAGGGAAGAATGGTTACCCTTTCCCATTACGGAAAACTGTACCTGGAATATGTAGAACGTGCGCTCGATGAGCTGAACCAGGGTCGTCTGGAACTCGAAAAAATCACAGAACCCGGTAAAGGAACGGTCCTTCTGAGTTACCTGAGTTCTCTGTCGGAATACATTCCATACCTGGCTTCTCAATTCATGGTTGCAAACCCTTCCCTGCATCCCTATTTCCGTATGACTCAGCGCCCACACGGCGCTGTATGCCGGGATATTTCTGACATGACCTGCAATCTCGGCTTTACTTCCCTGCCGGACCAGGACTTCCTGGAGTCGCATTTTCTGGGTTCTCACCGTTCTGTCGTAATTGTCTCTGACAGGCATCCCTGGGCCGGCCGTTCCTGTATTTCCTTAAAAGAACTGAACGGACAGAACTTCGTAGCTTATACACAGGAATGCCGCATCCGTCACCTGATCGACCAGCTTCTGAAGCAGTACAACGTGAAGCCTGTTATTGTTTCAGAACTTCTTTACGACAATCTCCTTTTCGGTATGGTCAATGCCAATTTCGGGATTGCCATCGTTCCGGAACCGATGGGCATGCAGCTCCGGAATATCCATGTCCTTCCGATTGAAGAATCTGAAGCCAGGCGTGATATCTATATGATTTGGTCCCGGGATAATTACCTGCCTGAAATTGCCGCCCGTTTCAGAGATTTTATTATCAGCCAGGATCTCACCCTGGACCGTTTCAGGGAGACGATCTCAGACCAGGAAAACACAGATTAAAGTGACTGCACCTCTTCCCAGAAAACTCTCCGCCCTTCTTCTGCGGAAACATAGGCTGCATATATCAGTTCCCCGGTCATACGGGCCAGGGAAAAACCGGAAAGCGGCTGGCGGTTATAAGCCACGCATTCCAGAAAATCCTGCAGCTGTGCTACATAGCCCCGTTTAATGCTTTCCGAAACAAATACACTGTTCCATCCCGTTTTCTGTTCCAGCTTTTCGGACATATACACATTTTCAAGGCCGTCGTCATCCACAAAATATGTTTCCAGATCATCTGTCGGAGTAATATGGCAGTGCAGGGTCGCATCATTGCAGTAGATATCGATGTAATTGCGTATTCCGCCCACCACATTGTCGTTGGCAAATACCGTCGCTTTTGTTCCGTCTGTAAAGGTTATCGTCACAGTCCCGAAATCCTCAACATCCTGCGGTTTTGCATTGAGATATTTTCTCTCGGCCTCCGGAATCCCCGGGTTAACCATACCGGTATCTGCTACCAGGCTGTGGATGCCGAAGTCTTCTCCCCGGGCTCTGGCCTGCTCCCGCTTCAGGTAAAGCATCCCTCCCAGCGGATGGCAGCCGATCCGCAGCAGGGTGCCGCCGCCGATGTTTTTCCAGTATCCGGCGCCTGCTGACGGAGACCCCTGTACGCTCTCCTCTCCCCGCAGATATGTGATAATACTTTTCTTCGCCCGGACAAATTCCGCAGCGCGCTGTATCGCCGGAGTATAGATATAGTTTTCTGCATACATAAAAATACAGCGGCTTTGATTGACGACTTCCTCAAGACGTTCCATATCCAGGCATACCTTTTTAAGCATCTCCTTTTTCGGAACATGCAGTCCCGGCAGCTCCGGATCGCCTTCTTTGCCAAAATACCCTGTCAAAGGCTTTTCACATAGTACATGCTTCCCTGCTTTCAGGGCTTCACAAAGCATTTCCGCATGCAGCCGGGGAGGAGTGCACAGGATCACGGCATCAATTTCCGGATCTTTCAGCAGTTCATGGTAATCCGTCGTCCAGTATTCGTATCCGTATTCCTCTGCCAGCTGTCTGGCTGCGTCTGCACTGATATCCGCAGTTCCGCGAAGCACCACTTCGATTCCGCCTACCCGGCGGAAAGAATTCCCATGCAGTCTGGAAGCAAAGCCGCTTCCGATCATTCCTATCCTTACTTTCTCCATCTTCTCCTCCTTCCCTGCTCCTCAGGCTTTCTTCCGATTCTGAAAAAGAGGGGTCGACGTTATCACCATGATAACAATTGCGATCAGGAGCACCAGGGAAATCGGATGTGTCACAATATCGACAAAGAGTCCCGGAACTGTATTTCCGACAATCCCTGCTGCACGACGATAATTCAGTTCAAATAGATCTGCCAGGATAATGCCGAGGATGGTAGGTGCTACCGGCACATCATAGAGTTTCATGAAGTATCCCAGGATTCCGAAAAAGATCATCCAGTAAACGTCCATAATGCTGTTATTGATGGAAAATGCGCCGACGACCGAGAGGATGATGATAATAGGCATCAGGATATGCTTCGGCACTTCCACGATTTTCGTAAACAGCCGGATTCCCGTAAATCCGAAAATCAGAAGAAAAACATTTCCCACAAACATGGCACCGATGATAAACCAGAAAACATCTGCTGAACGTGTCATCAGCAAAGGACCCGGCTGAAGACCGTGAATATACATAGCGCCGATCATGATAGCTGTCACGGCATCTCCCGGAATTCCCAATGTCAGCATTGGAATACAGGCACCGCCCACGCAGGCGTTGTTAGCCGATTCACAGGCCACCAGGCCTTCCATGGCGCCTTCTCCGAAAGGAACTTCCGGATTTTTCGTTGTGCGGCGGGCCTGGTCATATGCCATCAGCGCGGCAATATCCGCCCCGGTTCCGGGCAAGGCACCAATCAGGGTGCCCAGCAGGGAGGAACGGATGGAAAGCGGCAGGTAGCGGATCACGTTGGCCCAGCCCGGCACGATCTTATCCACCTTCTGCTTGACCGGCTTTATTTCCAGGTCGCGCAGCTGAATCAGTGCTTCCGACATGCCGAACAGACCGATCATAACCACAACATAGCTGACGCCAAGCATCATATAAGTACGGAAAGTACTTCCTGCCGGCCCAAGGACGAAACGCTGGTGTCCCGTCTGGGAGTCCAGACCGACAAAACCGATGAACAGACCCAGTGCCCCTGCGAACACACCCCGGGCTGCAGAATCATTGCCAAGGCTTCCCACCAGCAGCAATCCCATGACTGCCAGCAGAAAGTAGTCTCTGGGAGCGAAAGTGATCGCGAACCTTGCTATATAAGGCGCGCCGAACGCGAGAATCACTGTTCCGATCAGACCACCCAGAAAAGACTGCACAACCGTAACCCCGATTGCCTGTCCTGCCAGCCCCTTCTTGGCCAGAGGATATCCTTCCAGTGCTGTTGCCACCGCGGAAGGCGCACCTGGAATATTCAAAAGGATCGCCGAACGTGAACCGCCGTATACGCCGCCGATCCAGATGCCGATCATCATGGCGATGGCCGGCAGCACCTTCCAGGAGTAGGTAAAGGAAATCAACAGAGATGCCGCCATCGTTACTGACAGGCCTGGAATCGCTCCTATGTAAATCCCAAGAAATACTCCGCCGCCCAGGAAAAGCAGAAGCTGCGGATTCAGCAGAGCCTGACTCATATAACCCCAAATCTCAGCCATAACAGCACCCCCTTCTACGGCAGACGAACTTTGAAGATCATCTGGAACAACAGCAGAATCATTGCAAGAGTAACCGCAGAGATGATCACCGCCTGTACTTTTTTCTCACTGTTTAGTGTCAGGATGGATCCCAGCAGGAAAGCAAACGTGGAGATCTTAAAGCCCACGATTCCCAGCAGTATTGCATAAACGATGCAGTACAGGCAGATCAGCCCCACTTTGCCCGGAAACAGGTAAGCAAATGTTTCCTTTGCCTTCTCTGCCAGCGCAAGCCCCGGTTCAAAAGCTTTCTGAAACTTCCGGATTTCCCACTGCATCAGAATTGTCATAACCAGCATAAGAAACGAAATCACCATGGGAATCGTCCCTTCGCCGTTCAGCTTCGGTGCCTTGATAAACAGTTTCACCGAAGCAGCCAGAAAGACGGCACTGACAATCATCATGAGAAAAAGAAATCCCTTTTCTCCTTTGTTCAGCTTTCTCGGTTTCATACGCGAATCCTCTCTTCTCAAAAACGGCTGCAGCCCGAAGCGGATTCAGGCTGCAGCCGCACGTTTCACCCTGTCTTTTCAGTCGTTTTTGAAGCTTCTGTTTTCATCCGGATTATTCCGGACGGGCAATGCCGAAGCCTTCCGGAGAAATCTCCGTTACACCGGAGTCAAACAGCAGCCAGGATGTTACGGCACGATACTTCTTCAGGTATTCTACAGCTTCTTCCCCGGAGATATCCATCGGGAAGCAGCCCTTCGCTGTATTCAGTTCCTGGTAAGCAGGATCTGCATTCGCTTCGCGGAACACTTCTGTCAGCTTCGAGACAATAGCCTCGTCCGTACCGTTCTTTACAAACGCACCGTAGAAAGGCCCCCAGGGCAGATACTTCTCGAAATCCGGATAGGTCTCCGTGATGTAGGGAACATCCTCATAACCGGGGACCTTATCGTTGTGGATCATGGCAAGAATCCTGATATCGCCGGATTCATAGAAGCTTGCTGCCGAACCAAGCGTGGTAATGGTGTAGTCAGCGTTGTGCCCCATAATGGCGGTCATGCATTCATTTTCCCCGTCGAAAGGAATCATGTTGGGTTCTGTTCCGTTGATATCCGCCATCATGGCAGCTACGGTTTCAGGCAGCCCGCCTGCACCTGTGGTGGCCATGATAACCTTGCCGGGCTTTGCCAGGATGTCATCTACCAGCTGTTCCAGCGTCTCGTATGGAGAATCCTTGGCCACGGAAACAGCGCCATAGGTCGTGCTGTAAAGGTTAATCGGTGTAAAATCATCATAATCCAGTTCAGAGGTGCCCATGATCTTCGCGATCTGAGGGTTCTCTGCGCCAAAAAGAATCTCGTAACCATCCGCTGCCTGCGCATTTACATAGGCTGTGGAAACACCGCCGCCGGAACCGGCACGGTTTGTGAAAATAATGCTGACGCCCAGTTTCTCCTGAACAATCGCACCGATTGCACGGGAAACGGTATCACACACGCCGCCTGCGGACCACATGATCGAGCCCTGAATGTCTCTTTCCGGATAATCCGCAGCCTTTACTTTCGCTGTGCCAAGCGATAAAACCATCGCCGCAGCCAGAAGCCCTGCTATCCATCTTTTTTTCATAAATTCCCTCCTGCCGCTATATTCGGCTGAACCTTGTGAGCAGTTTCATGCAGACCCTTTTTATGGTCCACACTATAGTTGATTTATAACATTTTCATGAAAAGATTTCAAATAGAATTTATTTCTTCCTAGTATAAAATGTATTTATGGCAGATAAAGGCAGACAAAGAAACAAGGGGACAGATCCTCTGTCTCACCACCTGAGAAGCAGAAAATCTGTCCCCTTATTTACCTTTCCTTTTTTGTCTTTAGGCTTAATCTGTCCGAATCTCCCGAAGCATCATCAGAAGAAGCTCGCTGACGCCTTCCGCCAGCTGGGATGCTTTGCGGATTCGTACACAGGAATGTCCATAAATCTGATGAAGGTCCGCCAGATGAGATGTATTCCCGTGGAAGATCGCTCCAACCCGGATTCCCCGGTTCCTGAGCTGCCGCACAGCCTTTTCTGCTTCCTTTACCGCCACTGCACCTTCATATTCCCGGGGAAGAAACTGACCGGCCGCTGCCGCCGGAGTGGAGTCGTTGGGATTGGCGTCTGTCATGATCAGCAGAATCCTCTGCTTTCCGCGCAGAGCCGGGTCATCCTCCAGCCGCCCCAGCGCTTCCAGCGCCAGGCTGTCCCGGTTCCATCCTCCCGCGTAATACCGCAGCAGTCCCCTGCAGTCAGATCTGGTTGGAAATTTCAATTCTTCCAGGATGGTATATCCCCGCAGGCTCCGGAAAGCCGTTACCCGTACCGGAATATGAACAGCTGTCAGGCTTCTGGCTACAATAAAAGCTTCCGCAGAAAGCACCTCCTGGGAATTCATCCGGGACTGTGAGGCATCCAGCAGCAGATCCACAAAGAATTCCTGTTCGGTCTCCTCTCCTTCTTTCAGGAACACCCGCCCGTCCTGCAGAACCGGCAGGCGGTACGCCTTTTCCGGACATAAACGTCCGGCACGGGAGGCTTCCGGCAGATGCTTCATATAGGTTGAAAGAACCGTTTCGATTCCGGAGGAAAGCGATTTTACGGTATTCTGTATGACAGCTGCGTTTTCTTTTACGTAGGCATCATTCCTGGCTTCCTGTTTTTTCCGTTTTTCCTGAATCTCCCTTGCTTCCGGGAATGATTCGTCGACAGCCTCTCCTCTGGTCATCCACAGACGGCAGTCGGCATCCTCTTCCATACAAAGTTCATTCGTCAGCAATCTTCTTTCTTCATCAGAAAGAAGACTTCTTCCGAAGACAGCCCGGACATAAGCTTCATCCTCTTCGTCAGGAGCTGTATGCCTGCCCAGTCCTTTATGTCCCAGACTCACTGCCCTTGCATGGTCTCCCTCACCGCTGCCTGTGCGCACCAGGAAACGGTCCTTTCGCCTGTGTTCATGACGAAGGAAAAGTGAGGCAAGCTTCCCTCCTTTATGTACTGAAACATCAACGGACAGTTTTCCGGCTTTAAAAAACGTTTCCAGGAAGGCCTTCATGGCTGCCAGTATCTCATCTGTTCCCAGGTCTCCGGAAAACCGAAGTGCTTCCGCCATACGACGTTCTCTGGGCGTAAGCAGCGGCAGCTTTTTTCCGCAGACAGCTGCCCAGCGGGCTTCCTGCTGAGTGTAAACCGGCATGCTCTGATACTCCATCTGCTGCCGGGAAAGGCGCGCCTGTTCTTCATAGAAACGTTCTCCCCGTTTTTTCCGAAGTTCTTCCAGAACCGGCCTTTCCGGTGCTTCCTTCTCAAACAGGGCGTTTTCCAGTCCCAGCCATAGAAGCTCGTCCCACTCCGCAGCCCTGCGGTCCTTCTCATATCCCTTAAAAAAGTCCCACAAGCGCTGCATATCCAGCCATTTTTCCGCAAAGCCGATCATCATGTCAAAATAATAATCCGGGGTTCCATTCGGAAAATAAGCCATGAAGGGCGGTTCAAAATCGTAGCGCCCGGCCGCGTTCCAGATCATATTTCTGGCTCTGCGGGCATTTTCCGAAAACTGCTTCTTGATCATCCTTCAAAGACAACCTCTCTCGTCATATCCGCGGGAATCCTTGCCTCAATTACATCGCGTATGAGCCCGCGCTCATAGGAATCAAAGGTTTTATTGACAATGCACATGGTCAGTGCATCCCCGGAGAGCACTCCCTGGTCCATCAGAGCTATTGCGTCCAGCAGGCCGCGGAGATCCAGCGCGGATTCGGAAATTTCCGCACTTTCCGCTTTCTTCTCCAGTTCCTCGTAGAGTTTCACGAGCTGGCTGCAGATCCGTTCCCGTATAGCCGGATATCTTCTGGAAATCAGCTTCTGAAGGTTTTCTCCGGTGATCAGAGGCATATCCAGCACCGCGAAACGCGACGTCAGCGCCTCATTCAGATCCCTTGTCCCTGCATAGCCGTAATTCATCGTGGCAATAAAACGGGTTTCGGGGCGAAGTGATATTTTTTCGTATCCCGGCATATCTATGGCACGGCGGAAATCAAGGGCAGCGTGCAGAACAGCCAGCGCCTCGTTCTTTGCCATGTTGATCTCATCCAGAACGGCGAAACCGCCTTCCGCAGCACTGAGCCATATTGGCCCCGGGCGGAATACTACCGCCTGCCCGTTATAGGTATCGGTCCCGATCAGATAGGATGCATCCGCATTCACGTGGAAGGAAACATTCCACATGGGACGGCCGAACAGCGCAGCCAGGTTTTCCGCCAGAACATTCTTTCCGGTGGCTTTTGGTCCCGCCAGAAGCAGGTTTTTCCCTGCCAGGAGCGCTGCCAGCGCCAGCTCCCAGGTCTTTTTCCCATAGTAATAATACTCGGGAACCGGAATCCTGCTTTTCTGTTCCGAAGCTGCTGCATGCTCTTTTCGAAACACCCTCACTGCTTCCAGCAGCGGTGCGGAAACGCCTTCTGTTTCCAGGAAAGTAAAAAGTTCTTCCATAACACGATCCTTTTCTACTGATAGTCGCGAATCAGGAACATAGGCTTGATTTCAACAACCTCATCATGTTCCTCCTGAGAAACGCTCACACTTGCATTCAAAGCGCGGAGGTCTTCTTTCATGACCTTTAAAGCCTGTTCTGTTGTTTCAGCCCGGCCTTCACGGACTACCCGGCTCATTCTTTCCAGAACAACCGGGTGAGCATAAGCCGGTCCCACAGGGAAATGATTCTTTCCGGCCAGATTCTTCCGGCAGTTCTCTACCGCAGTATCCCATTGTGTCTGTGCGTATTTCCGGCTGTTCCAGCGGTTCGGGAACAGATTCGCTGAAAACACAAAGAAGAACGCGATTCCGCCTCCCAGCAGGAAATACAGGGCAGTTTCCGAATGCAGGAACAGACCATACAAACCGCAGGCAGCCGCGGCGAGTCCCAGTACGCCGAAAACAGTTCCTGCAGCCAGTACAGAAGGCTTGAGAGCATCGGCAACCCTTTTCTGCCTGGCCGCAGCTGACAGAGAGCGGTAAAGATCCGGCTTCTGTTCCAGAAAGTCTTTCGCTTTCTGAAGTTCTTCCAGTGTTCTTCCGGCTTCTTCCGTGAGACTGCGGTCATAGCGTTTCCGTTCTTTCTCAGCGGCTTCTTCCAGCTTTTTTTCCGCCTTTACACTGTGTGTAGGGATCTGAGGCTGCTCCAGCCGGATCCGGTCCAGAAGAATGTCCAGTTCCTGTTCTCTTTTGAACAGGCACTCCCTTTCCTGCCCGCTGCCGTACTGCACTACCAGGTAGGCCGCAGATCCGAACAGTCCCTTTCCGGTAAAACCGCCCCGGCTCATAGCCACTCTTTTGAAAACCCGGTGTATCTCCGGCCAGGAAATGTAATAAAAGCGGCTGATCAGCCTGCTGCCTATATAGAGAGCTCTTTTTCCGACCCCACAGTTCCCGCTTTTCCTGCAGTTCTTTTTATCATCTTCCAGTATCTCCTGAGAAAGCACCTGCTTTCCCAGCGGAACAGGCTTCATCAGCATTCTTAAGCCTCCCATTTTAAAATGCCATTGAGGAACGAAAGGGCAGGATTACTCCTGCCCTTAGCTGTGTTTTATTCAAGCTCCTTTCAGAGCAAAGCCAAAGCTTCTGTCTTTAAGCAGCTTTCTTTGCCTTGGAGAGGAAGATCCCCAGGAACAGAACCGCAACTACGATACCTACAGGATAGCCGATCGCGGCATTGTTCTTGAAGACTGCGATCAGGCCCATGCATTCCGGAGCCATCATGAAGTAGGTGAAAGAAACCGCGCTCATAAAGGTGGCAGGAATCGCACAGATCCAGTAGTTGCGCTTATTCTGTGCCAGATACATGGCACCGGCCCACAGAACGATCATAGCCAGAGTCTGGTTGGACCAGCTGAAGTAACGCCAGATAATCTGATAATCGATGAAGCCCAGCGTATTGCCGAAGCCCAGAATTGCGCCAATGCCCAGAACAGGGATGCAGAGGGCCAGACGGGTTTTCCAGTTGCCCATGTCCAGCTTGAACCAGTCAGCGATGGTCAGACGGGCACTACGGAAAGCAGTATCACCGGAAGTGATCGGGCAGGCGATAACACCCAGCATAGCCAGGATAATGCCGATCTTGCCCATCGTCATGGTGCAGATGGTATATACGGTATTGGCATTGCCGCCGCCCATCTCCGCCAGTTTGTCAACACCCAGCAGGGTAGCACCGGCTGCAGCCCAGATCAGGGCGATGATGCCTTCAGCGACCATGGCGCCGTAGAATACGAAGCGGCCCTGGCGCTCACTCTTCAGGCAGCGGGCCATCAGAGGAGACTGTGTAGCATGGAAACCGGAAATAGCGCCGCAGGCTACAGTGATGAACATGAAGGCCCAGATAGGGGTTCCCTTCGGATGGATGTTCTTGAAGTTCGCCCAGATCTCAGGAATCGCAACTCCGCTGGTAAGAGTACCGAAGCAGACGCCGATTGCCATGATAATCAGGCAGATACCGAAAATCGGGTAGATCTTGCCGATGACCTTATCTACAGAGATAAAGGTAGCAATAAAGTAATAGATCAGGATGATGGCCAGCCAGAAAGCAGGCTGTACGAAGATGCCAGTTTCTACGCCGTTATTCTTCAGCAGGGTAACCAGAAGACCGGCAGGTCCAACTGCGAAAACAGTACCGACCATGATCAGCAGGATTACGGAGAACACACGCATAACAGCCTTCATGGCTTCGCCCAGATAGATACCGGTCACTTCGGAAATGGAAGCGCCGTTATTCCGTTCGGACAGCATTCCGGCGAAATAGTCATGCACCGCACCTGCAAAAACAGTACCAAAGGTAATCCACAGGAACACCACGGGACCCCACATGGCACCGGACAGAGCACCGAAGATCGGGCCAAGGCCTGCGATATTCAGCAGCTGAATCAGGAACAGTTTCCACTGAGGCAGAACAACATAGTCAATGCCATCGTTGATGGCGACAGCGGGAGTCTCCCGGTCGTCGGGATTGAAGATACTGTCGACATATTTACCGTAGAAAAGATAACCGCCGATCAGAATCAGGAAACAGAGAATGAAGCTAATCATGATACTCCTCCCTCTTTGAAGATGTTTATAGTTTTTTTGTTGAATGTTTACACTTTGTTCACATTCAACCTTACATACTATATATCGTTTTTATGTTAAAATCAATCCCTTTCTTGTCCTTTTCATGGCTGTTTCTGACGTTTTTTGCGTTTTTCCTCTTCAAAATATTGTTTTTTTCTTCCAGTGTCAGTCACATCAGTTTTCCGGTTTTTTCCGCAGAGCCGCGTCCAGAAGAACGTTTTCCTCAATCACCGGAACTATGCCGTTCCTGCGGAGAATATCTCTTGCCTCCTCTTCCTTTTCCGCCGGTACATCCACCCAGTAAATATCCCGGTCAATCCGCCCTTTTCCTCCGAAATCCCGGGGATCCAGCTTGGCGCCGCAGCCGCCGCCCATCACAGTTTCCTGCAGATAATGACCTGATTTCATACCTTCGAAACCGGATTCCGCCAGTGCTTTCCGGATCTGTTCCCAGGACTCCCTGTCTCTCTTTTTAAAAACAGTCACCCTTTTGGAAAACAGTTTATCAAACATAATGTCTCCTCCCTCTTTCATTCAACTGCGCATACACAGCTCTTTATTCATCCTGTGTTTCTGCCTCAGTATAGCACGTACAGCGAAAAAATCCACCTTTTCTGTGACAATTCATGTCATACACTGCTGTAATGTTCTCTTACAAACTGTACAAATTTCTTCACAGCAGGGGACGCTAAGGAAGCCGGCGGAACTGCCATTCCCAGCGAAATATACTGCGGCGGATCCAGGGGGAGTACTTTCACGTCAAATCCCCACATATGTGTACTCAGCTCATTCACCAGAAGCACGCCCATATTGTTCCTCGCCATGGCAGCGGCAGTGAAGGAATTTCTGGTGGAATAGACAATGTTCGGCTTCAGGCTGTATTTTTCGCAAATTTCCATAATATCCGGGTCGTTCCCATGGGAAGACTGTATAATCGGAGCCTTCCCGCACTCTTCCACAGGGAAAACATCTCCTGATGCGTAGGGACTGTCCTTACCCACCACAGCTACCATTGGATTCAGTTCGAGATCTATCCATTCTCCCGAAAAATCGTGATGATCGCTTAAAAACCCGACATCTGCCCGTCCGTTGTTCAATGCCTGGAGCACATATCGGCGGATATTGTCATCGATCTGGATTTTCACCCCCGGATATCTCTCCTGAAAAGCCCTGATGATCCCCGGAAGCCAGGTGGAGCAGATACTGTAAAAGGCGGAAATACGGATTTCACCGACAATCAGGCCGGTAATTTCCGCCGCCGTTTCGTAAATTTTCTCTTCCTGCCT
>CACZQT010000149.1 GCA_902783295.1 uncultured Lachnospiraceae bacterium | reverse complement strand
GGAACCTCCCCGGTCCCTGTTTTCCCGCCACGCATATACCAGGGGAATCAGGCTGGTTTCCCCTTCTCCGATATAAAAGAGGTCGAAGAACGGAGCCAGCGGCTCCGGATTGTAGGAGCAGGGACCGCCTCCCATCACGATCGGGTCATCCTCTCTCCTGTCTTTAGCCCGGAGCGGAATTCCGGAAAGATCCAGCACCTGCAGGATATTGGTATAGCACATTTCATACTGGATCGTGATTCCCAGAAAATCAAAATTCCTGACCGGGTCCTGAGATTCCAATGCAAATAGAGGGATCTTTCGATCCCTCATGACTGTATCCAGATCCATTCCGGGAGAATAGACCCTCTCACACCAGATATCTTCACAGGAATTCAGCATATCATACAGGATCTGGATCCCCAGATGGCTCATTCCGACCTCGTACAGGTCCGGAAAGCAGAAGGCATACCGGATCCGGATACGACCGGCTTCCATTGCCTCCCGTTTGTCTACAGAATTCACTTCCCCGCCAATGTAGCGTGCAGGTTTATCAATTTGCATCAAAACATCATCAGGGAGTGCTAATTTTCTCTCATTCATCCTGGCTTAAATCCTTGTTTTCCGGTTTGTACTTTATTATGATTTCCACGGTCTGCCTGACGGTGGAACGATTTCCAGTCTGCATTGTATCATCCTGCCTTTTTGCTGTCAATTCTATCCCTTCCTCAATCCGTAATACAGCCTGACAGCCTTCGCTGCTTGTATGCAGTGAGGTTTTGCGTTACAATATACAGGGGGTGATCATCATAAACGCAAAAATACTGGAAAAGATCTCCGCTGTCACAGCTGAAGAACAGCGGATTCTGACCGGGGAGCAGCAGATCGACCGAAGCCTTTATATGGACGGAAGCCGGGACGTCATCTCCGGAGATAAGCTGCTGAAGCCCGGAGAGATTATTACTGTGCGGCCTCATACCCGCTTTATCGCCTTTCCCGAGCACAGTCACGACTATGTGGAAATGGTCTACATGTGCACCGGGGAAACACGGCATGTCGTTAACGGAGCAGAACTTGTCCTGCAAACCGGGGAACTTCTGATGCTTGGACAGAATGCACGTCAGTCTATTGCTCCTGCGCAGAAAGGTGATGTAGCGGTAAACTTCATTGTCCGGCCCGCCTTTTTCTCAGGTACGCTGCCCTTCCTGGGGGAAGAGGATACGCCTCTCCGCCGCTTCATAGTGAGCTGTCTTACCGGAGAAAACGAAGGTGGATACCTGCTTTTCCATGTAGCGGATATACTGCCCATCCAGAACCTGATTGAGAACCTGATATACACCCTCACCGAGAAGATTCCCAACCGCCGCGGCATCCTGCAGAGCACCATGGGACTGCTTTTCGCCCAGCTGCTCAACCATACGGATGCCCTGCAGTTCGAAAGCCGCTCGCAGAATGCCGTCCTTTCTGTACTGCGCTATATCGAGGAATATTATCAGAACGGCAGTCTTAGCCTGATTGCTGAAGAACTTCATTACGAACTGCCCTATCTGTCCCGTATGATCCGGCAGGCTACCGGCAAAAACTACAAGGAGCTGCTCCAGGAAAAGCGCCTCAGCCAGGCAGCGTGGCTGTTGAAGAATACGGAAAAAAAGGTGGACGAGATCTCTTTCTGTGTCGGCTATGAAAATGTCAGTTACTTTCACCGGCTGTTCGCACAGCGCTTCGGCTGTTCTCCCAAAAAATACAGAGACTGCAAATAAGGACACTTTTTTCGATAAACCCGGACATGGGAAAATCCCTCTTTATCCTGTATGATGCTTACAGTGAATAAAGGGGGATTTCTTTATGAATATTTACCTTGCTATCGATATAGGTGCTTCCTCCGGGCGGCACATCGCAGGATGGATGGAGAACGGGAGTCTGAAAACCGAAGAAATTTACCGTTTTCCCAATGGGGTCACAGAAAAGAACGGCCATCTTTGCTGGGATCTGGATGCACTTCTTACCCATGTAAAACAGGGTATTGAAGCCGCCAAAGAAAAATTCCCGGCCATTGAGAGCCTGTCCATTGACACCTGGGGCGTGGACTATGTACTGATGCGGGGAAACGAAGAAGTTCTTCCCTGCTATGCCTACCGGGACAGCCGTACAGAGTCAGTGATTCCCGGTGTGCATGAAAAGATTCCTTTCTCAGAACTTTACCGGCATACGGGAATTCAGTTCCAGCCCTTCAACACCATCTATCAGCTCTGCGCGGATAAAGAAGCCGGACGGCTGGAGGGAGTCACGGACTTTCTCATGATCCCTGAATACCTCACGTATAAACTCTGTGGTGTCAAAGCCCATGAGTATACCAACGCCACTACCGGCGGAATGGTCAGTGCCGAGACCGGGGAATATGATGCTTCCCTCATTCAGGCGCTGGAACTGCCGGAGCATCTGTTCCATCCCCTGCAGCAGCCCGGAACAGTCATTGGGGAATACGAAGGAATCAAAGTGATTCTCTGTGCCACTCATGATACCGGTTCCGCTGTAGAGGGTATTCCCATGGATACCGACGCCCCTTATATCTCCTCAGGTACCTGGTCACTCCTGGGCGTTAAAACTCCCAGGCCTGTTGCCAATCAGGCCAGTGAGCTTGCCAACTGGAGCAACGAAGGAGGCGTAGGATATAACCGTTATCAGAAAAACATCATGGGTATGTGGCTGGTAAACCGGCTCCGCTCGGAACTCTGCCCGGAAAAGCCCTGGAATGAGATTACTGCAGAAGCAGAAGCCAGCTTCTTTGAGGAAACAGTGGACGCCAACTCTCCCGCTTTTCTCGCCCCGGAGAGTATGAAAGAGGCATTTGATGCCGCCCTGCCCGTGAAACCTCAGACGACAGGAGACTATTTCCGCTGTGCCTATCGTTCCCTGGCCTTCAGCTACAGAAACGCCATTCAGGAGCTGGAACGGAACACAGGAAAACAGTATGACCGCATATACATCGTAGGCGGCGGTGCCAAAAACAGCTTTTTGAATACTCTTACTGAAAAGGCAGCCGGGAAAAAAGTCGTTGCACTGCCCATAGAAGCTACAGCTATAGGCAATCTGAAAATACAGATGAATTATAAAAACAATGGCACAGAAATCTGATTCACACTGAAAACGGAGGCAGCAGAATGTTAGTTGAAACGAAAGCAAGAGTCGGCGTGTTCGCCATCGCACTGGGAGCCTATCTCCCGCAGTTTCCCGGCCTGGTCCCGGAATTTGAAAGTCAGTATGAAGACTTCAGAAAACGTATCCCCGATACTGTAGAGCTCATCAATGGCGGTATCGTCACTACCAAAGAAATGGCTATGGCTGCAGGTGACAAATTCCGCTCCGCAGATGTAGATCTTGTGATTCTTCAGCTTCTCACCTACGCCACCAGCTATAACATGCTTCCCGCAGTACGTGATCTGGATGTGCCGGTGGTGCTTGTTAATCTTCAGAAGAAAAAAGCACCGGACTATGAAAATACCGATACCGCCACCTGGCTGGGTACTCTCTACGCCTGCGGTGCGGTTGGTGAAATGGTGGCTGATCTGGAGCGCGCCGGAAAGCGCCATGCGGTAATCACCGGTGTCGTGGAAGGCGGCGATCCGGCCGTAGATGCGGAAATTGCCGACTGGTGCCGCGCCGCCCAGGTGCGCCGCCGTTTCCGGGATACCAACCTGGCCCAGATCGGACGGCCCTATCCCGGCATGATGGATCTCTATATTGATGAAACCAATCTCTATCACCGCATGTGGCTCTATACCAAACAGTTCGACTGGGAAAAAATGTGGGCCATCGCCGATGATATCACCGATGAAGACGCCATCCGTGCCAAAGCCCAGGACATTCTGGACACCTTTGAAATTGAAGGCGGCGGAAGCATCGAAAAGGTCTGGGATATGGCCAGATACGTGGTTGCTTTCGAGCGCTGGGTGAAGGAAGAACAGCTTGGCTTCGTAGCCTCCCACTACGACGGCTTTGCCCAGGGTGTAGCCGGAAAACTGGATTCCATGCTGATCCCTGCTTTCTCCATGCTCATCAAGCAGGGCACCGCCTGCGCTGTAGAAGGGGACATCAAGGTAGCCATGGCCATGAGCATCCTCAAGACCATCTCCGGCATGGGCCAGCTGAGTGAAATGTACTCCATAGACTTTGATGAAGACATCTGCATTATCGGCCATTCCGGATCCGGGGACGCAGACATCTCCCGGGCCAGGAAGCCTACCATGAAGATTGTCCCTATTTTCCACGGCAAGACGGGCGGCGGTTATCTCACCCAGTTCTATCCTGCGGCCGGGCCTGTGACCTATCTCGGCATCACTCAGGATAAGGACGGCCACTTCAAATTCGTAGTGGCGGAAGGTGTAAACGAGGAAGGTCCGATCTTCACTTTTGGCGACACCAATATGCGGACCCGCTTCACCTGCGGTGCAAGGGAGTTCTGCAACCGCTGGAGCGAGGCAGGCCCCACCCACCATATGGCGGCTGCCAGCGGACGTTACATCGATACCATCCTGAAGGTCGCCAAGATCTTCAACGTTCCTGTAGATATTATTACCCGTTAGATATTATCACCCATCAAAAGATAAACATTAAAGAATCGTCCGTGATTCCTGCACATAGTGTATAAAGCGAATGGACCGCAGGCATCGCGAAAAAGTTAGGCAATCATACGAGGAGAAGTAAAATGAAAGTACTGGATGCTGAATTTGTCAAAGGATTTATGCGTATGGCCGACGACGGCTGGCAGCAGGGCTGGCATGAGCGCAACGGCGGCAACCTGAGCTACCGTATGAAACCAGAGGAAGTGGAATCTGTGCGGGATGAACTGCATCCCGGGGAGTGGAAGTCCATCGGCACCTCCGTTCCCAGACTTGGCGGGGAATTCTTCCTGGTCACCGGCTCCGGCAAGTATTTCCGCAACGTTACGATTAAGCCGGAAGATTCCTTCTGCATCATTGAGCTGGACGCCGCCGGAGAGAACTATCGTATCTGCTGGGGCCTCGTAAACGGCGGACGCCCCACCAGCGAACTGCCTTCCCACCTGATGAACCATGAGGTAAAACTCATTGCCACCGGCGGAAAGCACCGTGTCATCTACCATGCTCATCCGGCGAATACCATCGCCCTGACTTTTGTGCTGCCTCTTACTGATGAAGCATTTACCCGCGAGCTCTGGGAAATGGCAACCGAGTGTCCAGTTGTGTTCCCGGACGGGGTCGGCGTAGTACCGTGGATGGTTCCCGGCGGGCGTGATATAGCCGTAGCTACCTCGGAGCTTATGAAGAAATACGACGTAGCGATCTGGGCTCATCATGGAATGTTCGCTTCCGGCGAAGACTTTGACCTTACCTTCGGCCTGATGCATACGGTAGAAAAGAGTGCCGAGATCCTGGTGAAAGTCCGCTCCATGCAGTCTGAAAAGCGCCAGACAATCTCTCCCGAAGAGTTCCGGCACCTGGCCAGGGATTTCGGAGTCACCTTGCCGGAGCGTTTCCTGTATAAAAAATAAGCAGGCAAATTGAAGCGAGGAGTATTGCCATGACCAACAAACCTGTTGGTTTTTCTTGAACCCGACGCTACAGATAAAGACAGAATTGATTTTATATACGCCCCGGCAGGCGCTAGAGCAGGCTGGGGTCTGGGAATGCTGCCAGCGGATCGTAGAACTCCAGGCTCCGGAAGCCCGCTTCTACCATATAGAAGGGTACAAAACAAAAAACCGCCATCACGGCGGTTTTTTGTATATTCCATTTTTCTTTCAAAGTGCTCCAGAACCGGGTTACAAAGAATCAAAAAACAATTCCAATAAGCCGGGAGTTCTTCTTTTCGATTCTTTTACGGTGTTGGAATCTGCGCGGTCATATCCTGCCAGGAAGCATCCCAGCCGTACCATTTTCCGTCCACAGAGGACTTATAGGTGGTCATATACCGCTGTGTTTCCTGCCAGCTGACAGAAATCAGAATCATCTGCCGCGCAGGTATACCCTCCGGATGAGATACATAAGTATCTATGGCCGGAACAGGCACCGGATTCTTTATCAGTGTAAATGTATAAGGCTCATCCGCTTTATAAGCATTCGTGGTATGAGCTCCGACGAAATATGCAAAGCGGGCATACTTCAGCGTGGTCCTGATCGCATCGAACAAGTCACTTCTACGCGCATTGCCAATCGTAGATTCCGGTCCGTTCAGATAATCCATCATCTCAAAGAAGGGATGCGTCTGTGAATATACTGAAAAATCTGACTTCGTAAGATCAAAGGATGCAATAGCAGCGATCACAGCCGCCATCGGAGAGAACTCATCTTCCAGAGGGATTCTCTTCAGACCTTCCAGTGTTTTCGGAAACTTCCTGAAGATATACGTTACAGATTCCGCTTCAACTTCACGGGTAGCGGTATTTCCGTTCAGGGAAAAACCAGCCTGCTGAAAGTTTGATCTTACAGGATTGAGATCATTTCTTACTTCAAAGTTAAAAAGTGTATTACTGCCTCCGTTTCTGATTACCGTCACGTCACGATCAAAATCAAAGTCATCCGTTTCTTCCGAAGGTTTGGATTCCTCAGGCTTAGATTCTTCAGGCTTCGACTCTTCAGGCTTCGATTCTTCAGGCTTTGACTCTTCAGGTTTTGACTCTTCAGGCTTGGATTCTTCAGGTTTAGACTCTTCTTCCTTCCCTGACTCCTCTTCCTTCTTGGACTCCTCTTCCGGAGAGGTTTCCTCTTTCACAACCGTTACCTTGCAGGTAAACTTCTTCTTAAGCACAGTGGCAGTAATCTTCGCAGTCCCGGGCCTTTTCCCGACGACCTTTCCCTTTGAATTCACCGTTGCGACCGACTTTTTACTGCTCGCCCATGCAATCTTCTGTTTCGTCCCGGAAAGCTTCAGCTTCAGAGATTCCCCTGCTTTCACGGCTGCACTTGTTTTGTTCAGTACAGGATCCTCTACCGTAACCTTGCAGGAGCAGGTTTTCCCCGAAGCTTTTGCAGTAATGACAGCAATACCTGCCTTTTTGGCAGTCACTTTCCCCTTTTTCACAACTGCTACAGCCTTATCGCTGCTCTTCCAGGTAACCTTCCCTTTGGCTCCGTTCAATTTCAGCGTCTTTTTCTGTCCTTTAATCAAAGTAACTTTTTTCGCTGACAACTGCATCTTCGCAGCCTGCACGGAAGGCACTCCGACCAGAAGAGCTATAATAAGAACCCACAAATACCTCCACTTACGATTTTTCATACGACCTTCCCTTTCCGGGGAGAAATATCCCCTACGGTTAATCCGAACAGTAACCTGAGCTTTAAACTGCCTCAACCAGCTCAATATGAAAATTCAGTTCCTTCCCGGCCATCTCGTGATT
>CACZQT010000148.1 GCA_902783295.1 uncultured Lachnospiraceae bacterium | reverse complement strand
GATTTACACTTCCAGAATGCATAATCACCGATGTCCTCTACATTTTTCCCGATGCTGATCTTTTTCAGTTTCGAACAGCCGTAAAAAGCCTTTTTCCCAATCTTTGTGACGTTGATTCCCATCTTTACTTCCTCCAGGACGCTGTTGTTTTTAAAAGCGCCGGCTCCTATGGAAGTAATCCTGTAGTGATACGTCTTGTAGGTTACAGTGCCGGTAATCCCCGCCGTTTTTTTCTTTTCTTCGGGGCACTTCACGTAGGTTACGGTGAGAGGTTTGCTGCCGGTAACCTTATACGTGGCTCCATCCGGACCGACAAAAGTTTTGCCTTTTGCCAATGCAGAGGGACGCGTAACTTTGATAGCTGCCATTCTCGTATGATATTTTTTCCCCTGGGGGCTGGTTATTTCGCACCCGATGTACAGCCCGTTCATATAGGTGCTTTTGGGAGTCAGCGTTATGGATTTGGTACCCTGTCCTTTTATGGAAGTATACTCCGTGTTCTTGGACAGGCTGGAATTGACCCAGTCATAAGCGAGGGCTCCTTCCGAATTCTTACTCGCACTGTACAGCATCCATTTATAACTGGCAGCATTTGATGCTTCTACCGTAAACGTCACCGGTGTGCCTGTCTCCGTCGCAGCATCGGCGGGCTGCTTAGACACCTGCGGGTAAGACGCCCTCAGCAGGACCTCTTCGCTGAGCAGAGCGCCTGCGAAACCATCTGCATATACGTAACACCGGTACCATCCGTTATCATCTCTTTCACGCGTCTCCAGGAACTTCTTTGTCGCGTCTTTGATATTCTTCCAGCCATCTGCTCCCGATCCGGGCTCGGAATACTGCCACTGGTAGTTCACCGCCCACGTATCTATACCGGACACTTCTGCCGTAAGAGTTGTTCCGCAGTACAGGGTTCCCATCCTGGGAGTAACCGACACAGAACCGGGGATTTGTTTTCCGGGCCCGATCTTTACAGCCTTGGCATCTTTGTTTTCCATATCGCGGATACGGACACCGTACAGGTCCGAGGAGGAAGTTATCATCTTCGCGCCTGGAGGGGAAAGAATCATGCGGGACGGGGCTATCTCCAGATCACTCGCTTTGATTGCAGCCAGGCCGCCTTCTGCCTCTGTGGTGCCGCCCTTAATCGTTATTTTTTTGGATGTGTATAAACCAAAGTCGTCTTCACCTTTGGCATATACCGTTCCTTCGATAACAATCTCTCCGCTGGCAGCAATTCCGTTTCTTCCGCCGGTGGCATTCGTGATCGCGCCAAGGCTTGTTACTGTCAGTTTTTCCCCGACTGACACCGCATTCCCTGAACCTTTGCTTTCCAGCTTTCCATTAATGATAACTTCGCCCCAGGAGCTCAGTCCTGTCCCGTTTGTCGCCTCAACGCTTACCTCCGTGCCGATGTTGACTCCGCCGTTCCGGGATCGGATCCCATCTGCCCCTGCCGCACTGATTTTGCCGCCGGACAAGGTTATATTACCGCCCGCAATGATCCCTGTCCCAAGCAGGCTGTTTGCATAGGCGGATACTTTGCCTCCCTGTACTTTAACATCCCCCTCGGCAGATATGGCATTCAGTCCGAATGTACCTACGTACACATCTGCGTTGATGTCGATATTTCCTCCCGAGATCAGCCCGTCAGCCGTATACATGGTTATATCCGCGCCTTTGTTTATTGTAATCTTCCCGGAAGAGTGGATTCCCCCGAAGGTGGGTTTATTCAGGTAAAGATTTGCATTGGTGGTAAAGGTCCCGCATGTGATCAGCGTATCCTCCTCTTTCCACACCCAGTCTGTCAGATCCGGCTGTCCGGACGGGAATGCCTGCTGCCCGATCGTCAGCCTTGCATTCGTGCCCGCTCTCTGCGTAATGTACAAGTCATACTTTCCGCCTATGATGCAGCGTATAGTCCTGCTCTGGTCTACCTCTATGGATGAATTATCCTTCAGAATGATGACTGCATCCTCCGGCAGCTGGCTGGTGACACGATGTCCGCTCACATATACAGTGTCGCCGTATACCCTCACGGGAAGCAGGCCCAGGACCAGAAAACTAAGGATACCGGACAAGATGAATCCCTTCAGGTTTTTTCCCTGACGTTTCTCTTTCATAATGGATCTCCTTCCCCTGCCGTCCGGCAGAAAAGCAACATCGGGATAATCGCAATATAATTATGCCCACATCTGCAGAGAAAATCAAGTACTGTATATGGATTTTGCACGAATCATTCATAGTCCTTATTATTGATTGTCGTGCCAGTAGTCCCAGGCATCGTCCCAGCCGTCGCCAAAATTGCCATCGCCGAATTCTTCGGCCCATTCATCCGCAAAATCATCCGGATCGTCGAAACTGTAGACGTCATACACATCGGATTTTTTCTTGCCGGAACTTCCCGAAGAAGAACGCCGGTACGAAGACGATGACTGCGAATTCTGGTACTTCCTGTAATGCTCGCAGCAATATTTTGAATACGAAAGCTTTCCCTCTTTACAGCCGGCCTCACTGCATCTGTGCCTCTTGCAATACCTGGTTCCTCTCACGTCGGGATCCACCAGTTCATCGCAGCCAAATTCGTAGCAGAAGCTTCCCCACGGTGCGTGCTCACGGCAGTATATAGTCGTCACCTTGTCTTTGTCACACCCTTCGTTCCGGCATCGATGGCTGTAGCAGTAGTGGAATATGCAGATTTCTCCGTTATCCACAGCCATGACTTCCGCCGTATTTTCGCACCCCTCATGCAGGCACGTACCAGCCTGGGCAATCCCGGCAAGAAGCATACTGTAGTCATCGTAAATTTCCTGCCGGAAACGCAGGATTTCCTCCGCATAATAGCCATCATAATTATAAGGCACTTCCCGCATGCAGTTCCACATGGATTCATATTCATATTCCGATCTGTAATGACTCGGAATATCGTACATAATGTCGTATGCATATAAATATGCCTGTAAAGCGATGAACTCTTCACTCTGCTGGTAACTTTCCGGAACGTATGCTGAGAGGGAGGATGTATAAGCTGGAATGATATGCTCTTCTTCCCGGTAATCATTCATTATACTGAGTTTTAGGTCAAAATGCTGTCGGACAGAATCTTTGACTGAATTCCAGTACATTTTTTTGCTAAAATACACGATCAGCATAAGGATAATGATAAATAACGGAAACATCACAAGGACGCGGAAAACTTTAGAATGTTTTTTGCGGATCCCGTTTTTCTCCATTGATTCAGCCCTTTCTGAAAGATAACCCGGTGATTGGATTCTTTTCACACCAGCTGCTTTTGAAACGCTTCCAGTTTTTCCAGTATTTCTCCTGCGCTTTTCCTTCCCAGGTTCCGGATTTTCAGCAGGTCTTCTTCTCCCTGGATCCGCTGCAGCAAATCCTGTATGGTAACAATCCCGCACCTTTTCAGGCAGTTGTAGGAGCGGACGGTCAGGTTCAGGACTTCAATATTCTCTGAGAGCAGCGGCTTCCCCACCTGAACGGAGATTGTCGTTTTCTTTCCTTCAAGCTTTCTGGTTACACAAAGACGCAGGTCCTCTTCGCCTTTTTTATCCTCTTTCCATATGCTCCGCTCCATCTGTGCAATAAACCAGGGGGAGCGTCCTTCCCAGCGCCTCCGTTCCGTTGTTTCACTCTTCAGGTCGTTGCATAAAAGGATTTCCTGTTCGATATTTTTCATCGGAATCGCCTTCATAGTCGATGCCTCCATCCAGATCTTTCAGTGTGTTCAGAATCAGGCTGCAGACCATCTTCTTCACACCCTTGCAGTTCCGATAGAGGAGGTTCGTATGCACCTGCATCGTGGCCTGGTTGACGGCCAGACCTATGGCGTGGATGCGGCAGCTGCCGGTTACCAGATACAGCTGGCGGATCATCGGATCCTTTCCCAGGTAATCCAGCACGTCGTTCAGCTGTTCCGGATCTGCTTCGATATCCAGGAAAAACTGTATGGATTCCGGCACTCTTTTGGGTTCCACAATGGTACGATAACCGCGGATCACGCCGTTTTCCTCCATCTGCTTCATCCGGAGTTTTACAGCAACCCTGGACATTCCGATTCTTTCGCCTATTTCGGAATATGTCAGGCGGGCGTTTTCGGAAATCACATCCAGTATACGATTATCTGCCTCATCCAGCCCTTCAATATGCATATCTTCCCTCATTTCTCTATCATCGACGTCGACTTCGATGGTGTAATTGTATCAAGCATGGAAAGGCGATGCAATAGGGGGATTTTCGTTTTGTTTCTCTCTTTTTTCGTTTCGTCGCAGCTGTCCCGCTTTTTTTACTTTTCGTAAATGCATGCAGCCATACAGATCCAAAGTAAAAACGAACAGTTTTCTGTTTCTTTTCTTTGTTTCATCCATTACAATGATCTCAAAAGCAGGATAAGCGGAGGCGCGCATGCATGAGAAATATGTGGAACTCTATGAACGGCACGAGGCTGTTTACAACGCCGTCCGCCCGCTGATGTGATAATATTTGAGCGGCACAGAGCTGTTTACAGCACCGTCCGCCCGCTGATGTGAGGTGTAAAATATGCTTGTAAATCTGAAAGAAATCCTGGCCCTTGCAGAAGAAAAGAAGTGCGCAGTCGGCGCCTTCAACACCCCGAATCTGGAATGCCTCAACGCGGTGCTCGCCGCGGCGGAGAAACTGAACGTCCCCGTCATCATCGCCCACGCCCAGGTCCACGAAGGAGTTTCCCCTCTCGTCAAGATCGGACCCGTCATGGTACAGGCGGCAAAGGCAGCCAGAGTTCCCGTGTGCGTCCATCTGGATCACTGTGAAGACCTAAGCTACATGCAGCAGGCGCTGGATATCGGTTTCACCGGTGTAATGTACGACGGCAGCACCCTGCCTTATGAAGAGAACCTGGCCAACACGAAAAAAGCTGCAGCCCTTGCGAAGAACTACAGCTGCGG
>CACZQT010000147.1 GCA_902783295.1 uncultured Lachnospiraceae bacterium | reverse complement strand
GAAATCCGGCTTCAGGTTCCCGGCAGACGGCAGAAGTCAGATTACAGAATAAAAAAAGCTTGCAAAGTCCTGGTTTAAAGGGTACGATGGAACGGGGCTGCAGGCATTTGAAAACCGGCAGTAAAAAATATGAGGAGGCGGGAAGCATTGCAGTCCGCATTCCGGGACAGGCGCAGCAGATGCGCCGTGAAAGAGGAAACCATGAAAAAAGTAGTTAAATTCGGAGGCAGTTCCCTGGCCAGTGCAGAACAGTTCCGCAAAGTAGGGGATATTATCCGTGCAGACAGCAACAGGAAATATGTAGTGCCGTCTGCTCCCGGGCGAAGATATTCCGGAGATTCCAAAGTTACGGACATGCTCTATACATGCTATGAAAGGGCCGCTCAGGGGATGGACTTTCAGAATGATATTTTCGCCATCCGTAAACGTTTTGACGAGATTATCAATGGTCTGGGGCTGGACCTTTCCCTGAACGAGGAATTTGCTGTTATAGAAGAAAACTTCCGGAAAAAGGCCGGAAGAGATTACGCGGCTTCCCGCGGAGAATATCTGAACGGAATCCTGCTTGCGAATTATCTGGGAATTGAATATATAGATGCAGCGGATGTGATCTGCTTTACGGAAGAAGGACAGTTCGATCCGGAGACGACGAATAAAGTTCTGGGGGATCGTCTCCGCCAGACAGAAAGGGCAGTCATCCCCGGGTTTTATGGTGCAAAACCGGACGGAACTATCGTGACTTTCTCAAGAGGCGGCTCAGATATTACAGGGTCTATTGTAGCAAGGGCCTGTCATGCAGCAGTATACGAAAACTGGACGGATGTTTCCGGTTTCCTGCTGACGGATCCTCATATTGTAGAGAACCCTGTCGTAATAAGCACCATTACCTATAAGGAGCTGCGTGAACTTTCCTATATGGGAGCGTCGGTATTGCATGACGAGGCCATTTTCCCGGTACGCCAGGCAGGCATTCCCATCAATATACGGAATACAAATGACCCGGATGCTCCCGGTACGATGATCGTAAAAACCACCGGGGTGAAATCCAAATATACTATTACGGGGATCGCCGGCCGTAAAGGGTTCGCAGCAATTAATATCGAAAAAGACCGCATGAATTCCGAGATCGGTTTTGGACGGAAAGTCCTGGAAGCCTTCGAAATAAACGGCCTTTCCTTTGAACATATGCCTTCCGGAATCGATACATTAAGTGTATTTCTGGAATACGAAGCCTTTGCCGAAAAGGAGCAGGCAGTACTGGCAGCCATCAACCGCACCACCCAGCCGGATCTGATTACGATCGATACGGACCTGGCGCTGATAGCGGTAGTAGGCCGCGGAATGAAGGATGCCCGTGGTACGGCCGGCAGAGTGTTTGCTTCCCTGGCACATGCCAGAATCAATGTACGTATGATTGATCAGGGCTCTGATGAAGAAAATATCATCATCGGCGTACGGAATGATGATTTTGAAGCAGCTATTCGTGCAATTTACCAGATATTTGTAGATGTACAGCTGGGCTGATAGATGCAGAGGGGGAAAAACAGTGGGACAGTGTTGCTTTGGAGTAGACATAGGCGGTACAACAGTAAAGATCGGTCTTTTTGACCAGGAAGAACGTCCGGTACATACCTGGGAGATTCCGACCAGGAAGGATGATAACGGCTCCCATATTCTGGAAGATATTGCGAAAGCACTGGAACATGAACTGGTGATTCGTGAGATCAGGCCTGAACAGGTCCTGGGAGTCGGCCTGGATGTACCCGGCCCGGTCGTAGACGGAAAGGTGATATACGCCATTAATCTGGGATGGGGATATGTGGACGCAGCAGCGGAACTCTCTGCAATGTTTCACGATATTCCTGTAAAGGTTGCAAATGATGCCAATGCAGCTGCCCTTGGAGAAGCCTGGTTTGGCTCTGCGAAAGGTTACCGGAATGTAGTAACCCTGACGCTGGGTACGGGGCTCGGTCAGGGAATTGTCCTGGATGGCAAGGTACTGGAAGGCTGTCATGGCGCGGCCGGAGAAATAGCTCATGCAATCTTTTATCCGGATGCAGAGGCAGACTGCAACTGCGGCCACAGAGGCTGCCTGGAACAGATTGCATCTGCGACTGGAATTGTGAATAAAGCCAAACAGCTGCTGAGGGACACGGATCTGCATTCTGTTTTGCGGGAGAAAGAACTTTTCAGTGCAAAGGATGTTATGGATGCCTGCAAAGCACAGGATCCGGTGGGCATGCAGACAGTGAATACACTGGTTGATTATCTGGGACGTGCTATGGCTGTTATTGCCGCTGTACTCGATCCGGAAGCTTTTGTGATCGGCGGCGGAGTCAGCCGTACGGGAAACTGGCTGAATGAGCTGTTGAGAGCACGCATGGCTGAAGCGGCTCCGCCTGCCTGCCGTGATATCAGAGTTCTTCCTGCAGCCCTGGGAAACGATGCAGGTATGTATGGATCTGCAGCGCTGATTTTATCAGAGAAAAAATAGTTTTTTTCGGAATTGTAATATTTCATTCTGATTAAAAGGAAAAATTATTATTTAATTAAATGTGAAAATTCATTCTGATAATTTGAAAACATAAATATTCTAAGTTGTTAAAAGTATAACTACGTGATATAACTTTGATATGTGAGTGAAAATGTCCATTGACAGGAGTGGTTTGCACTCAAATCATCAAATCACCGGGCGAACATCTTTTTTCAAATTATCAGGAGGCAACATTTATGAATTTGACAGATTTGTCCGATCGAGAGCTCTTAGTGATGAAGTGTCTGTGGGATGCAGCAGAACCGATGACTGTGGGAGGACTTATCGAGCGGATTCAGGAAGGATATAATATTCCTTATAAAGAGACTACGGTTTATACCTTTCTGAAGCGGCTGAAGGATAAGAACTATGTCACTTCCTACAAAAAAGGAAGCTCACATTTTACCCCTTGTGTCAGCGAGCAGGAATATCTGAAGCAGTATGCGAAAACCATGGCGGATTTTTGGGGTAAGGGACCCTCGGGACTCTTCCTGCAGGCTTATGCGGAGAATGTTTCATTTACCGCTAAGGAGTGGGACAGCTTCAGGAAGAAAAACGTTAAAGATAAATAATACTGAAAAGGTTTAGAAAAAAGAAAGAGGAAGTTGCGGATTCAGGCAAACTTTCTCTTTCTTTTTAGTGCCGGGAGTGCTACTATTATTTCAGATGGTTTTTAAAACCAGATACTTTTTTCGGAAAGCGGAATACTTTTTCTATTGTTTCGTGTCAGAACATAAACGGAGTTGAGGCCAGGGAGGGACTGTATGAGCTATAAAATTGTGGTTGATAGCTGCTGCGACCTGACACCGGAAAAGAAAGCTGACCCTCATTTTCAGCGTGTTCCGCTGACTCTGATGGTTGGCGGTAAAAGCTATATCGATGATGACTCTTTTGACCAGAAGGAATATCTGGCAGCGGTAGCTGCTTCTCCGGAGTGCGCGAAGACGGCATGTCCGTCTCCCGGCATGTATATGAAAGCGTATGAAGGGGAGGAAGACATGGTTTTTGCAGTGACGCTTTCCCAGCATTTGAGCGGCAGTTACAGTTCTGCCATACTGGGACAGAGAATCTACGAAGAAGAACATCCGGACCAGAAGAAACAAATTCACGTTTTCAGTTCGGACTCTGCCTGTGTGGGCGAAGCCCTGGTGGCATTTGAAATCCAGAGGCTCTGCGAAGAAGGACATCCTTTTCAGGAAATTGTTGACCTGGCCGGACAATTCATCTATAATATGAAAACATATTTTGTGCTGGAAGACATGGACCCGCTGAAGAAAAACGGCCGCCTGACCGGCCTGGCTGCTCTGGTGGTTACAGCGCTGAATATTCGCCCGGTCATGGCAGGTGATCACGGAGTAATCGTCCGGGTCGGTCAGAGCCGGGGAATAGAGAGAGCGCTGAAAACCATGGTGAAGCATGCCATCGAAACCGGAACGGATTTCGCGAATAAAACACTGGGAATCACTCATGTGAATTGCCGGGAAAGGGCGGAATGGGTCGCTCACCTGCTGACAGACCGTGTAACATTCCGGGATGTATATATCACGGACGCGGCCGGTGTTGCAACAACCTATGCAGGCGACCATGGGATCGTGGTCTGTTTCTGACAGACGATATGAACAGGAGGAATTTATCAGATGGGAAGAGTTTATAATTTTTCGGCCGGACCCGCCATGCTTCCGGTAGAGGTGCTGGAAGAAGCTGCCAGGGATATGCTGGACTATCATGGCTGTGGTCAGTCTGTGATGGAGATGAGCCATCGTTCCGCTGAATTTAAGGCTATCATCGAAGAAGCCGAGAAGGATCTGCGGGACCTGCTTTCAGTGCCTGAGAACTACAAGGTACTTTTCATGCAGGGCGGCGGAAATCAGCAGTTTGCAGCTGTGCCGCTGAACCTGATGAAAAACGGCGTGGCAGATTATATCCTGACCGGACAGTGGGCAAAAAAAGCTGCCAAGGAAGCCGAAAAATATGGAGAAGTTCATGTTATCGCATCCAGTGCGGATAAAACATTCTCTTATATCCCGGACTGCAGTGATCTGCCGGTTTCCCCGGATGCGGATTATGTCTATATCTGTGAAAACAACACCATTTACGGCACGAAGTTCCACAAACTGCCTGATACCAAAGGTAAGCCTCTGGTAGCGGACGTTTCTTCCTGCTTCCTGTCAGAGAAGCATGATGTTGAAAAATACGGCATCCTCTGGGGCGGTGTTCAGAAAAATGTAGGGCCTGCCGGCTGTGGTATTGTTATTATCCGTGACGACCTGATCCGTGAGGATATCAATCCGATGACCCCCACAATCATGAATTACAAGGTTACGGCTGACAATGGTTCCCTTTACAACACACCTCCCTGCTATGTGATCTATATCTGCGGTCTGGTATTCAAGTGGCTGAAGAAGATGGGCGGACTTGACGAGATGCACCGCAGGAATGTCGAAAAAGCTAAGGTGCTGTATGATTTCCTGGATGCAAGCAGCCTCTTTAAAGGCACTGTTGAACCTGATTCCCGCTCCCTGATGAACGTTCCTTTTGTGACGGGGGATAAGGATCTGGATGCAGCTTTCGTAAAGGAAGCAGCTGCAGCCGGCCTGATCAATCTGAAAGGCCACCGTACGGTAGGCGGTATGCGCGCGAGCATTTACAATGCCATGCCTAAGGAAGGGGTAGAAACCCTTGTGCGTTTCATGGAGGCCTTTGAGGCAAAACACAAAGCCTGATCTAGACAAGGAAATACACTTGTGATAGAATAAAGCCAGTTGTGCGGATGGACAAAATTCTGCCAGCTGGCTTTTTGTATGATGAAGTAAGAAACCGGGAGCAGGCTCTGCGCCTGGGAATGACCGGATTCATATGCTGCAGCCAGTGCCTGGCAGAGTGTTTTCCATCGGATCTTCATAGTTACAAAGGGGTGGAGATGGAAAAGAAGAGAAGAGTTCTGCTGAAGCTCAGCGGAGAAGCCCTGGCGGGAGAAAAGAAGACTGGATTTGACGAAGCTGTTGTAAAGGAAGTAGCGGTACAGGTAAAACGTTCTGTGGATCAGGGCGTGGAACTGGCGGTCGTGATCGGCGGCGGGAATTTCTGGCGCGGACGCAGCAGCAACGCGATTGACCGCGTGAAAGCGGATCAGATCGGAATGCTGGCTACGATCATGAACTGCCTGTATGTTTCAGAGATTTTCCGGTCTGCAGGCATGCAGACAGAGGTCTTTACAGCGTTTCCGGTAGGAACCATGACCACTCCGTTTTCCAAGGACGCTGTGAATGCTGCCCTTTCCGCAGGAAAAGTTGTTTTCTTCGGCGGCGGCACCGGACATCCTTATTTCAGTACGGATACCTGCGTGGTACTCCGGGCGATTGAGATGGAGGCAGACGAGATCCTTCTTGCGAAGGCAGTAGACGGTATTTACGACAGTGATCCCAAGATCAATCCTGAAGCGAAGAAGTTCGATACGATCTCTATTGAAGAGGTCGTTGAGAGAAAGCTGCAGGTGGTTGATCTGGCGGCGTCTATTCTCTGCCTGGAAAACCGTATGCCGATGGCAGTCTTTGGGCTGGAAGGAGAGAACAGTATTTCTGAGGCAATGCTGGGACATATCAGCGGCACGCGTGTTACGGTTTAATTCAAAAAAGCGGTTCTTCGGAGAACTGCAGGACGCTTAAGTCATATAAAACGGCATGGATAAAAACCATGAAAGAGGAGGCAGCAAAGATGGATGAAGGTTTGAAAGTATTCGAAGAGAAGATGGAGAAAACTCTTTCCAATTTGAAGGAAGAACTCTCTATGATCCGGGCAGGCCGCGCAAATCCTGCCGTGCTGAATAAACTGACGGTTGACTATTATGGTTCTCCTTCACCGATCTCCCAGGTGGCCAGCATTACAGTTCCGGAGGCCAGGATCCTGCAGATAGCACCCTGGGACAAATCTCTGATCAAGGCGATTGAAAAAGCCATTCATATGTCGGATATCGGTATCAACCCGAACAATGACGGCGTTGTGATCCGGCTGATCTTCCCGGAACTGACGGAGGAACGCCGTAAGGATCTGGCCAAGGATGTGAAAAAGAAGGGTGAGGCAGCTAAGGTTGCTCTTCGGAATATCCGCCGGGATGCCAATGACTCCATCAAGAAATGGGAAAAAGCAGGGGATTATACGGAAGACGATTCCAAGCAGGCGACAGCGGATATCCAGAAACTGACGGATAAATACATCGAGAAAGTGGATAAGGCCACGGAAGAGAAGACCAAGGAAATTATGACGGTCTGACGACATACGGATGGAAGCCGGTTTTTCATGATTCCATCCGGCCGGAAATTGCGAATGTCCAGGGGCGGGAGACACCTGCCCCTTTTAATTCACGGGGCAATGCTCCATGCTCTGTGTACGGGTTGTACCGGTTCTTTCACAGGACCGTCAGCCATGGAGGTTTTTCATGGAAGAGAAGATGAATATTCCCCGTCATGTGGCGGTAATCCTGGACGGAAACGGCCGCTGGGCAAAAGCCCATCATGTTCCCAGAAAGCTGGGACATAAAGCAGGCTGCGAAAATCTGGAACAGGTGGTGGAAGATGCAGCACGCCTGGGCATAGAATATTTTACGATTTACGGGTTTTCCACGGAAAACTGGAAGCGTTCGGAAGAGGAAGTCAGTGCTCTGATGCAGCTTTTCCGTGCCTATATTCCCAGGTTGAAAAAGATTGCCATGGACAATAATGTACGGGTTCTGAGCATCGGGGACAGGGCTGCTTTTGAAAAAGACCTGGCAGAAGGCCTTGATATGCTGGAGGAAACCACCGGAAAGAATACCGGTATGGTATTTATACTGGCTTTGAATTACGGCAGCCGGGACGAGATTACCAGGGGGGTAAGAAAACTGGCGAAGCAGGTACAGGAAGGCACCCTGGCACCGGAAGACATTACAGAAGAGAGTATTTCGCTGAGCCTTGATACGGCAGGGATTCCGGATCCGGATCTGATGATCCGTACCAGTGGAGAACAACGGCTTTCCAACTATCTGATGTGGCAGCTGGCTTACGCAGAACTGTATTTTACAGATGTTTACTGGCCTGATTTTCACCGGGAACACCTGGTAGAAGCGATTCAGGCATATAATCAGAGAAACCGAAGATTCGGAGGCAGATAATGTTCTGGATACGACTTCGCAGCGGTATCCTGCTTCTGGCGGCAGCCGTTGCTCTGCTGGTAATCGGCGGACCGGTAATGACTGCCGGTATCCTGGCGGTTTCATTGCAGGGAATGTGGGAACTGTATCGGGTTTTGGGCCTGGATAAAAAACGGATGAGCATTGTTGGATACTGCACGGCAGCAGCCTGGTTCGCAGCTCTGTTCACAGGGCGTCAGGAGCTGCTCCTTCCTGTGCTCGTACTTTCCCTGCTTGTGATGATGGCAGTCTATGTTATAGCCTACCCCAAGTATGACGCTCCGCAGCTCATGGGCGTTTTTTTCGGATTCGTCTATGTAGCTGTAATGCTGTCCTATATGGTGCAGATCCGTGCCCTTCAGAACGGTGCTTTTCTGGTCTGGCTGGTATTCATTTCTTCGTGGGGCTGTGATACCTGCGCATACTGCGTCGGAATGCTTATCGGGAAACATAAGATGGCACCTGTACTGAGTCCGAAAAAATCTGTTGAAGGCGCTGTCGGCGGCGTTGTCGGGGCGGCTCTGATCGGAGTGATCTATGCACTGGCGTTCCGGAATCATCTGACTGTATTCCGGAATCCTATGTTTTCTCTGGCTGTAATCGGTGCTTTCGGCGGACTGATCTCTATGGTCGGCGATCTTACGGCTTCCGCCATCAAAAGGAATTATGGAATAAAAGACTACGGAACACTGATCCCCGGACATGGGGGAATCCTGGACCGTTTTGACAGTGTTATTATAACAGCGCCGCTGGTATATTATCTGGTATTACTGTTAATGACGGGAATTTAAATCTGTCTGAAAAGGAGGCCGTATGAAGACGATTTCCATTCTGGGGTCCACCGGATCCATAGGAACACAGACCCTGGAAGTGGTTCGGGCGAATGAAGACTTTCGGGTTTCCGCCCTGGCGGCCGGTTCGAATGTTGATCTTCTGGAAGCGCAGGTTCGTGAATTCAAACCGGCTGTTGCCTGCGCATTCTCGGAAGAAGCTGCTCTGGATCTGAGATCCAGAGTCGCGGATCTGCCGGTACACGTCGTGGGAGGGATGGAAGGCCTTATTGAAGCAGCCGTGGAGCCGACAGCGGATACAGTACTTACGGCTGTTGTCGGAATGGTCGGCATTCGTCCGACTATGGCTGCCATTCAGGAAGGGAAGGACATTGCTCTCGCCAATAAGGAAACACTGGTGACTGCAGGTCACCTGATTATTCCTCTGGCCGAAGAAAACGGTGTACACATTCTTCCTGTGGACAGTGAACATTCCGCTATTTTCCAGTGCCTGGAAGGAAACCGGGAAAACCGGATTTCACGCATTCTGCTGACTGCATCAGGAGGTCCTTTCCGCGGACGGAAGAGAGAAGAACTGGCAGGCGTACAGGTGGAGGATGCCCTGAAACATCCGAACTGGAGCATGGGCCGGAAAATTACAATAGATTCTGCGACTATGGTTAACAAGGGACTCGAGGTCATGGAAGCCAGATGGCTTTTCGGTGTGGAGCTGGATCAGATTGAGGTCGTGGTACAGCCACAGAGTGTGATTCATTCCATGGTGGAATTCGAAGACGGAGCTGTAATAGCCCAGCTGGGCACTCCGGATATGAAGCTTCCCATTCAATACGCTCTGACATGGCCGAAACGGCGTTTCCTTTCCGGAAAACGTCTGGATTTCCGAAGCCTTTCCGGACTGACGTTTGAAACACCGGATCCGGAGAATTTCCCCGGCCTGGCTCTTGCCATGAAGGCTGCTCGTGCGGGAGGCAGTCTGCCGACAGTTTTCAATGCAGCAAACGAATGGGCTGTTGCCCGTTTCCTTGACCGAAGGCTTTCTTATTTTGGGATCACTGACTGCATACAGGCAGCCATGGAAGCCCACAAGATGCAGAATTCCCCCGACGTTCCGGCTATCCTGGAAGCCGAAAAAGAAACGAGGGATTTTCTGGAATGTCATTTCTGATGAATCGGAGGAATTATTTTTAATGGTAAGTGTGATTATTGCCATTCTGCTGTTCAGTATCCTGATCATTACCCATGAACTGGGGCACTTTCTTTTTGCAAAACGGGCTGGTATCGGCGTAACGGAGTTTTCGGTTGGAATGGGTCCCCGCCTGGCCAGTTTTGTCCGGGGAGAAACCCGGTATTCCCTGAAGGCAATCCCTTTCGGCGGGTCCTGTGCCATGATTGGCGAAGATGAGGATTCGGACGCAGATAATGCTTTCAATAAAAAATCGGTCTGGGCCCGCATTCTTGTTGTGGTAGGCGGTCCCATGTTCAACATTCTGACAGCCTTTATTCTCTCTCTGGTGCTGATAGCTCTTTCTGGTACAAATCCGCCCATTGTTTACAGGGTCTATGAGGGATACGGGGCAGAGCAGGCTGGTCTTCAGACAGGAGATAAGATTCTATCTGTCAACGGAAAACATGTTTCCATCGGCCGTGACCTTCCGCTGCTTCTTTTCAGCCACCCGCTGGAAGGAGATTCTGTGACTGTGGAATTCCTGCGGGACGGTAATAAGCAGACTGTTTCCTATGATCCAAACCAGGAAGCATTTCGCCTTGGTATCAGTTATTATGCGGATGCTTCAGAAGCAGTACTGAGCGATCTGACCGAGGGAAGCCCCGCTGCAGAGGCCGGACTTCGTGCAGGAGACGTAATTACTGCCATCAACGGTACTGAGATTCATACAGGCGAGGAAATTGCTGCGTTCTTTCAGGCGAATCCGCTGGACGGAAGCCCCATTTCCGTTTCCTTCCTGCGAAACGGTGAAGAGCAGGAGACATCCATCGTTCCTGCGATGGTACATGAAAAAAGCCTTGGCTTTGAAGCTTCTTATTACAGAGAAAAAGCAGGGTTTGCAGGTGTCATCGGCGGCGCTTTCCAGGAGACCGGCTACTGGCTGCGTTATACATTTATGTCCTTGCGTATGCTGCTGACCGGCGGCGCCAGTGTGAAGGATATGTCCGGTCCTGTCGGAATCGTTTCCAGCATCAGTAAAAGCGTTCAGTCCAGCGCCCAGACGGGGATTCTGGATATCATCCTGAATCTGCTTGGCTACGCCATCCTGCTCTCGGCAAACCTCGGAGTTCTGAACCTGCTTCCCATTCCTGCTCTGGACGGCGGACGGCTTCTTTTCCTCCTGGTAGAAGCTGTACGGCGCAAGCCGCTTCCTCCGGAAAAAGAAGGTCTTGTGCATACTATCGGCTTTGTCCTGCTGATGGCACTGATGGTTATCGTACTGTTTAATGATATTGTAAGGCTTTTAGGCCTGGGATGACGGCATGAGAAAAAAGACAAGAGAAATCCAGATAGGGGCGGTGCGCATTGGCGGCAGCCGCCCCATCGCCATTCAGTCCATGACGAATACGAAAACATGGGATGTGGAAGCTACGGTGGCACAGATTCTGGCTCTGGAAGAAGCCGGATGTGAAATAGTGCGCGCCACAGCCAATACGGAAGAAGCTGCAAAAGCATTTTCCGAAATACGGAAAAGGATTCACATCCCTCTGGTGGCGGATATCCATTTCGATTATCGGCTGGCAATCGCAGCCATGGAAAACGGAGCTGATAAAATCCGCATCAATCCAGGAAATATCGGCAGCGACGAAAGAGTCCGGGCGGTGGTTGACTGCGCGAAAGAAAGGAATATCCCTATCCGGGTCGGTGTGAATTCCGGCTCTCTGGAAAAGGAAATTCTGGCGAAATATGGCGGTGTAACGCCGGAAGGACTTGTGGAAAGTGCACTGGAAAAAGTGCACCGTATTGAAGAAATGGGGTACGACAACCTCGTCATCAGCATCAAATCCACAGATGTCCCCATGTCCATTGAAGCCCATGAGAGGCTTTCAGAGCAGACCGATTACCCGCTGCATGTAGGTATTACAGAAGCCGGAACGGTAAAAACGGGGACCATACGTTCAGCTGTAGGACTTGGAGCAATCCTTTCCCGCGGTATCGGAGATACAGTAAGGGTTTCCCTTTCCGGGGATCCGGTTGAGGAGATTTATGCGGCAAAGACTATCCTGCAGTCTCTCGGCCTTCGCAGGGACGGAATCCAGGTGGTTTCCTGTCCGACCTGCGGGCGAACGGAAATTGACCTGATCGGCCTGGCTAACCGCGTAGAAGCCCTGGCGTCAGGATATCATCTGCCGATTAAGGTGGCAGTCATGGGCTGCGTGGTCAACGGCCCCGGCGAAGCTAAAGAAGCGGATCTGGGAATTGCCGGAGGAAAGGGAGAAGGGCTGCTGATCAAACGGGGGCAGATCGTGAAAAAGCTTCCTGAAGAGCAGCTTCTTGCTGCGCTGAAGGATGAACTGGACCATTGGGAGGTCGAAGGAAACGCCTGAAACAGAAAGGGGAGGTAGGTTGGAAGTCAAAAGCCTGCATCAGGTACTGCCGGGACTGCGGACAGCTGATCATATAATGAATATGATGGATGATATCAGCGTTACCCGGCTGGTAATGCCTCACAGCCGGGATTCCCTGCGGATATATATAGAATGTCCGTTCCTGATACCCAAGAAAGATATTTATGTACTGGAAGCGGCTATTAAAAAACAGTTTTTTGACCGGAAAGAAGTAACCATCCGGATCATAGAGACTTTCCGACTGAAAGGAAAACCGCTTTCAGAGACGCTGGAAGAATACAAAGACAGTATACTTCTGGAACTGAAGAATTATCACCTGATCATTTACAACATGTTCCGGGCGGCGAAGATTCACCTGGAGGAGGGTGACCATATTCTGGTTCTGGAAGCAGAGGATTCGTTTATCAACCGTTCTCACAGCCAGGAACTGTGTCGTGTACTGCAGAAAATACTGGTTGAACGGCTGGGCTATGAGACCGAAGTGCGATGCGTCTTCGGTGAATTCAAAAGAAACAAGGTGCTGAAGCCTCTGGAAGTTCTGGAAGCCGAGGAGATTGCGGCGATTGTGGAAGAGGCTGCTAAAGCCAGGACAGAAGCGGAGGGACGGGCAAAACAGGTCCAACGAAAGAACGAGAAAGTACAGCAGTACCGGAAAAAGGCAGCCATGCGGGGCAGAGCTCTGGATCCTGAAGAAGGATGGGGCCATGATTTCAGCGGAGACCTGATTCCGATTTCGCAGATTGACGGTGAAATCGGAGATGTGATTATCGAGGGAACAACTTTCGGCCAGGAAACACGAGACTTTTCAAATGGGAATACACTCGTGAGTTTTGCCCTGACAGATCATACAGACTCTATCCGGGTAAAGATTTTCGCAAATCCGGAAGAGAAGGAAACCGTAAAAAAGCTTGTGTCTGACGGAAAACGGGTACGTGTCAAGGGACGGGCTGTGCATGATAAATTCGACAACGAAATTGATATTCTCTCTGTGATCGGAGTAAAAAAAGCAGAAGGAAGTTCACAGGGACGGACGGACCGTGCCCCTGTCAAACGAGTTGAGCTTCACTGTCATACGAAGATGAGCGATATGGATGCGGTGTCCAGTGCGAAGGAGATCGTATCACAGGCCATCCGCTGGGGCCACAAAGCCCTGGCAATTACAGATCACGGTGTAGTGCTTTCGTTCGTAGAAGCCATGCACGCAGCTGAAAAATCTGATCTGAAAATCATTTACGGATGTGAAGGATACCTGGTGGATGATACAGTGGACGGGGAATGGGATCTGGAAAGAATCCGGAAAGCTCCGAGATATCATATAATTCTCCTGGCCAAGAATGAGATCGGCCGTATCAACTTGTACCGTCTGGTTTCGGAATCTCATCTGACCTATTTTGACAAGCGGCCGCGTATACCGAAGAGCCTGCTGACAGAATGCCGGGAGGGACTGCTGATCGGTTCCGCCTGCGAAGCCGGAGAAGTTTACCGCGCTCTGGTGGATAAGGTATCAGAGGATGAACTGGCCCGAAGGGTGAATTTTTACGACTATCTGGAAATCCAGCCGGTGGGCAATAACCAGTTCATGCTTTTCAGTCAGGAGCCTCAGTATGCGGATGTCCAGTCATGGGACGATCTGAGAGCCTATAACCGGAGGATTGTTGAACTGGGGGAACAGTTCGGAAAGCCGGTGGCAGCCACCTGCGATGTGCATTTCCTGAATCCGGAGGACGAGATTTACCGCAGGATTCTGCAGAAGGGCATGGGATTTAAGGACGCTGACCAGCAGCCTCCCCTCTATCTCCATACAACGGAGGAAATGCTGGAAGAGTTTTCCTATCTGGGAGCCGACAAAGCCATGGAAGTCGTGGTGACGGTACCAAACCGCATTGCCGACTGCTGTGAGAGGATTTCTCCGGTGAGGCCGGACAAATGTCCTCCGGTCATTCCAGGATCAGATCAGGAACTTCGGGACATCTGTTATAAAAAAGCACATGAAATCTACGGGGATCCCCTCCCGGAACCGGTACAGGAACGGCTGGACAGAGAACTTCATTCGATCATATCCAATGGCTTTGCGGTAATGTATATCATTGCTCAGAAGCTGGTCTGGAAATCCAATGAGGACGGCTATCTGGTCGGTTCCCGAGGATCTGTAGGTTCTTCCTTCGTAGCAACCATGTCCGGGATTACAGAAGTGAATCCCCTCGCTCCGCACTATGTCTGCCCGAACTGTAAACACAGTATTTTTGAAGATCCGGAGATTCAGGCCCATGCCGGCGGGGCAGGCTGCGATCTTCCGGACAAGATGTGCCCGAAGTGCGGCACAAAGATGAAAAAAGACGGTTTTGATATTCCGTTCGAAACTTTCCTCGGTTTCAAAGGTGATAAAGAGCCGGATATCGACCTGAATTTTTCCGGCGAATATCAGAGCCAGGCACACGCCTATACAGAGGTGATTTTCGGAAAAGGGCATACCTTCAGGGCCGGGACAGTAGCTTCTCTGGCGGACAAAACAGCCTATGGTTTTGTTCTGAAATATTTCGAGGAAAAACAGGAACATAAGCGAAGGTGTGAGATTGAACGGATATCGGCAGGGTGCATGGGAGTGCGCCGCTCAACCGGACAGCACCCGGGAGGCATCGTGGTCATGCCCCATGGCGAGAATATCTATTCTTTTACGCCGCTGCAGCATCCGGCCAACGATATGTCCACTCCGATCATCACTACACATTTTGAATATCATTCCATTGACCACAACCTCCTGAAGCTGGACATCCTGGGCCATGATGATCCTACGATGATAAGACGGCTGGAGGATCTGACCGGACTGAAGGCACAGGACATTCCCCTGGATTCACCGGAGGTAATGTCTCTGTTTCAGAGTACAAAAGTACTGGGAATTACACCGGAAGATATCGGCGGGACGAAGCTGGGAGCACTGGGCGTTCCGGAATTCGGTACTGATTTTGCCATGCAGATGCTGATCGACGCAAAACCTGCCTGCTTTTCTGATCTCGTGCGTATTGCCGGCCTGGCTCACGGAACTGATGTCTGGCTGGGCAATGCCCAGGACCTGATCCTGTCCGGAACGGCAACCATTCAGACAGCGGTCTGTACCAGAGACGATATTATGCTTTACCTCATCCAGATGGGAATGGACAAAAGCCTGTCCTTTAACATCATGGAAAAGGTCAGAAAGGGGCAGGTAGCCAAAGGCAAAATTCCGAAAGAACAGTGGGCAGAGTGGAAGAAGGATATGATGGATCACGGAGTACCGGAGTGGTACGTGGGCTCCTGCGAAAAGATTCAGTATATGTTCCCGAAAGCACATGCCGCTGCTTACGTAATGATGGCCTGGCGGATTGCCTACTGCAAGATTTTTTACCCTCTGGCCTATTATGCGGCTTATTTCAGTATCCGGGCCACCGGTTTCAACTATGAGCTGATGTGTCAGGGGAAGGATATTCTTCAGCACAACCTGGAGATGTACCGGAGAAACCAGGACAACCTGAAAGATAAAGAAAAACTGACGCTTCGTGACATGCGGATCGTGGAGGAAATGTACGCGAGAGGCTTCGAGTTCCTGCCGCTGGATCTGTACCGCAGTAAAGCGAAGGACTTCACAATCACTGAAGACGGGAAGATTCTTCCCAGTTTCCTGAGCATTGACGGCATGGGTGAAAAAGCAGCGGAAACGGCAGAAGAAGAGGCAAAAAAAGGAAAGTTCCTTTCGCTGGAGGATTTCTGCCAGCGGACCAAAGTCAGTAAAACTGTAGCCGAAAACATGGCGGCTATGGGCCTTTTCGGAGACCTGCCGAAAACGAATCAGATCTCTTTGTTTGATATGGAGATGCTGTAAGAAGCAGGAGAAAAGGATTCCATCAGTGTTTTTCAAATTGAATTGTAAAAACTGCTGAAGCTGATATAAT
>CACZQT010000146.1 GCA_902783295.1 uncultured Lachnospiraceae bacterium | reverse complement strand
GGAACCCATTCCATATGCCTCGCCGTAAAGCGACCGGAGACGGGCGTGTTTTCCGGGGAATGCATTTGACGGCACTGCGGATTGCGATAGATATAAGTGAACCAGCTGTTTTAGCTTTGGACCAATGTACAGTCTGGATTATCAGGTGTTTTTGAGCCAAAGCAGGTATTCACTGAAAGAGCAATTTACAGATTTTACAGGTGTCTGGCGGGTGATCAGGCAAGGACTATGATTGTCAAATACTATGATTACTTGTTGACATTTAAGGTGTGGGAGTGGTATATTGAGAGCAAAACAAGACCGAAGTTCAGTATTGTGTTCAATAATTTCTGGAGGCTCCGATGCTGACAGTTTTGGAAAATACCATTCAGTTCCGGCGGGAGGGAGAAGTCCTGCAGGCGGAAGTCTTTGGAAAGGGCATCATCCGTGTGAGGGCCGGTTTGGACCGGATCCGGGAGGAAAACTGGACGCTGCTCACTCCGGGGGATGTATACGGGCATCCGGCAGGAGAACTGAACGGTTCGCCGGGGGGCTGCCCGGACGAAAGCGCTGTCATCCGGCTGAAAGAGCAGGGAGCGGTTCTGAAAGCGGGAGATCTTCAACTGGAAATCTCCCGGGACGGACGTCTGTCATTCCTGGATGGAACGGGAAGAGTCCTGCTGCGGGAATTCTGGGCGGATGAGAGGGATGTTCCGGCCCGTGTTCTGAAGAACCGCGGCGGCGGGATGTGCCATATCGAGCAGTTTTTCCGGGCGGAAGCGGAGGAACATTTTTACGGACTGGGCCAGGAAGCGCATGACCAGTTTGACCTGAAGGGGTCGGTCCTGGATCTTTGCCAGCAGAATACGAAAAGTACCATACCCTTTGTCGTTTCTTCAAAAGGGTATGGTTTTGTATGGAATAATCCGGCCATCGGCCGGGTGGAATTCGGAAATTCGAGGACCCGCTGGGTGGCGGAAGAAGCTGTCCAGCTGGATTATCTGGTGATCGGCGGGGGGACGCCGGCGGAAATCCTTAAGAGATATTTCGACCTGACCGGACACAGCCCGGAGCTGCCTTACTGGGCGACGGGGCTCTGGCAGTCAAAGCTGCGGTATGAGACGCAGGATGAGCTGATGGAAGTGGCCAGGGAGTATAAGAGGCGGGGGATTGATCTGTCCTTAATTGTCTGCGACTATTTTCACTGGCCCCAGCAGGGGGAGTGGAAGTTTGACAGGCGATACTGGCCGGATCCGGAAGGAATGGTCCGGGAGCTTTCCGAAATGGGAATCCGTCTGCTGGTTTCGGTCTGGCCGACGGTGGATATGCGGAGCGAAAACTTTTCCTTCATGCAGGAAAACAATATGCTGATCCGCAGCGAGAGAGGGCCGTTCCCGCTGTTCATTTGCCGGGGACCGGAAAGTCTTTTCGACAGTACGAATCCCGAAGCCAGGACTTTTGTCTGGGAAAGAATCAAGGAAAACTATTACCGCCTTGGAATCCGGAATTTCTGGCTGGATGAGGCAGAACCGGAACTGACGCCGTACGATTACGACAACCTTCACTATCATCTGGGAAACGGGATGCAGGTCAGCAGTCTGTACCCGTTCTATTACGCGAAAGCCTTTTATGACGGGCAGAGGGCGGAAGGGCAGGAGGAAATCGTAAATCTGATCCGCTGCGCCTGGCTGGGAAGCCAGCGCTTCGGCGTGGTGCTCTGGTCCGGAGATATCATGTCGGATTTTGACAGCCTGCGCCGGCAGATCAAGACCGGGCTGCATGTGGCCGTGAGCGGTATTCCCTGGTGGACCACGGATATCGGCGGTTTTCACGGGGGAGATGTGACCAGTCCGGCCTACCGGGAATTGTTCGTGCGCTGGTTCCAGTTTGGCGCCTTCTGTCCGGTTTTCCGGATGCATGGTTTCCGCGACAAGCCGGACCGCCCGAAGGTAAGCCCCTATTCTCTGGACAGCTGCTGCTATTCAGGGGGACCGAATGAGATCTGGAGCTATGGGGAAGAGGCCTGTGAAATCCTGAGCCATTATGTAGAAATCCGGGAGAGGCTGCGGACGTATATTTTTGAAGAGCTGAAAAAAACGTCGGAAGAAGGCATCCCTCTGATGCGTCCCCTGTTTTATGATTATCCGGAACAGGAAGTCTATGATATTTTCGATGAGTATCATTTCGGGCCGGATATCCTGGTATGCCCGGTGTATGAAGCCGGGGCCGGGAGGAGGAAGGTATATCTGCCGGCGGGAGAATGCTGGGTGTTTGCCGGGGACGGAAGAGAGTTTAAAGGCGGGCAGTGGATCGAAGTACCTGCACCGCTCGCATCGATCCCTCTGTTTGCGAGAAAGGGAGGTCGGATTTCCGCAGAGATACTGCGATAGGATGGCTCCTCCGGGAGAGGGCTGTCTCGAAGCTGCCGGGGGAGCCCGGCGATATTGAAGGAACGGATGGGAATTCCCTCGAGGAGAGAGGCGGGAATGTCTGCTGTGTAAGGGTCATGCCTGTCCGCAGAGGGCGGACAGTGATGATAAATTTTTAGAAAGGGGTTTTGAAGAATGAAAAACCTGAAGAAAGCCATTGCTCTGATGGCGGCGTTTGCCGTAGCGGCAAGTGTTCTGCTGGCTGCTCCGACAGTCAAGGCCGAATGGGAAGGTGCTGAAAAGGCAGCTACCCTGGAAGGCGAGATCCAGTACATGCATTCCGGCGACGACTATGAGCGCGAAATGTATGCCGGCGTTTTCGCTTCCTACATGGAACTGGCTCCCAATGTCAAGGTAGAGCAGATGTATGTACCGTCTGACTACTACACCAAGCTGCAGACACTGGCATCCGCCAACTCCCTTCCGGATCTGTTCTGGATGGGCGAGTCCGGCATCCGCCAGTACTATGAAGCAGGCATGCTGTATGATATGACTCCTTACCTGGAGGAGTATCCTCAGCTGACCGAAGACATCATCGATGGCGTACTGGATTACGGCAACTTTGATGGCAAGCAGGTCGCTTTCCCGAAGGACTGGACCTCTTATGTAATGTTCCTGAACCTTGATCTGTTCGCGGAAGCCGGCGTGGAAGTTCCCACCAATGACTGGACCGTAGACGAGTACAAGGACATCGCTGCCAAGCTGACGAAGATGACTGCGGACGGCAAGCGCGTGGATGTATACGGCACCGCTATCAACAACTACCGTGCTGACTGGATCAACTGGATGGGCAACTTTGAAGCTGAATGGTTCAAGGATGGCAAGTCCAATCTGTCCGATGAGAAGGCTCTGCAGGGTCTGGGCGTAATGTACGATCTGGTACAGGCCGGCTCCGCTCCTTCGCCGGGTACGGTTTCTTCCACCGGTGATTCCGAAGACCGTCTGTTCATCATCGGTAAGGTTGCCATGTATCCTACCGGCCGCTGGGGAATTCCGAGCTTCCGTGCCGAGTGCGATTTCGAATGGGATGCTGTGGAAATGCCTAAGGGCACAACCCGTGTCTGCCCGTTCATCTGCTCCATGGTAGGTATCGCTTCCACCACGAAGAATCCGGATGCAGCTGCGAACGTTCTGTCCTATCAGATGAGTGATGAAGGTCTGGTTCAGGTTATGGGTTCCGCCCTGTCCCTGCCGGTTTACAACGACCTGATGGCGAACGAAGACTACTGCAACACTCCTCCTTCGGCAGAACCTTTCATCAATTCCGCTGCTTATCTGGGAAGCGATTCTCAGCTGGCTGCGGCTCAGACCGGCAAATGGTCCGAGTACAACAGCATCATCTATTCCAACCTGTCCGATGCTTTTGAAGGCAATGTGACTCTGGAAGAAGCTGCGAAGAACATCGACGAACAGGCCAACACCACCCTGTTTGCTGACTGATTTATCTCAGTGGAAGAAGACCCACACCTCTCAGGCGGGGTGTAAACACTTACAAATCGAACTGCCCTGCCCCCTTCGGGGGGCGGGGCTTCGCCGGGTCCGGCTGAACCGAAGAAACGGGAATTGTCTTCGGCTGAGCCGGGGCCGGTGAGGGGAAGAGGAGACAGGTTTCTCTCAAAGGAACTTCTCTGCCCCGGACACGGAACCCCGGGCGCCTGCGGAAGAGCAAGAGGAATAACGAGGAGAAAAGCGTATGAACAACGCGACGACGGTCAAAAGAGGGCTGACGCTGCGCCAGAAAGAAGCAATCACAGGTGTGGTTTTTATCGCACTGCCTCTGGCGAGCCTTCTGGTTTTCATGTATTATCCCATCATCCGTTCCTTCATCATCAGCCTGTATGAATGGAACCTCCTGACGAAACCCACGTTCAACGGCATAGGGAATTACCAGACCCTTTTTAAAGATAAGGTGTTTCTGACGTCTTTGTGGAACACCTGCCGCTGGGTGATCACCTATGTGCCCATGTCGGTCATCACATCCTTCCTTTTGGCGCTGCTGCTGGACCAGAAGCTGAAAGGCGCCGGCTTCTTCCGTACGCTGTATTACCTGCCCGTGGTAGCCCCCATCGTTGTGGTGGCCCTGCTGTGGGTCTGGATTTACAATACGGATTACGGTATCCTGAACTTCCTTCTGGAAAAGATTTTCCATCTGGATCCGATCGGCTGGCTGACAGATTCGCGTTTCTCGCTGTTTGCCATCGCCGTTATGTCCGTCTGGAAATGGGCCGGCTACAACATGCTGATCTTCCTGGCAGCCCTGCAGGGGATTGATGACAGCATTTATGAGGCGGCGGAGCTGGACGGCGTGACCGCCTGGACAAAGCTGATCTACATCAAGATCCCTCTGGTCATGCCTTCGATCTATTTCGTCATGCTGACAGCCGTTATCGATGCTTTCCAGATGTTTACGGAAATCTTCATCATGACCAAGGGCGGCCCGGGGTATTCTACCTATACGGTATCTTACTACCTGTGGTCCTGTGCGTTTGAATACTCCAAGATGGGTTATGCCTGCGCGATGGCTGCGGTCATGTTCGTCATTATCCTGGTGGTAACCCTGATCCAGAACAAGGTGATGGACCGCCAGGTCCGCTACGACGTGTAAGGAAGGAGGAGGAATCATGGTACGAGGAACCGGAAAGAAAATCTTTTCTTATGTGATGGTCATTATCGTGGCGGCGTTTGTAATTCTGCCGTTCGTATGGATGATCGCATCTGCCTTCAAAAGCCAGCGTGAACTGTTCGCCTATCCTCCGACCTTCTTCCCGACGGTATGGAAATGGCAGAACTTTACCGAAGCGGCCAGCCGCGGAAGCATCAGCTTTGCCCATATGTTCCTGAACAGTATGAAGATCGCGATCCCCGTCACGGTATTCAATATCCTGTTTTCTTCGATGGCAGGGTATTCTTTCGCCAGACTGCGGTTCAAATTCCGCGATGCCATCTTTATGATGTTCATCGCTTCCATGATGGTGCCCTATGCCATCACCCTGATCCCCCGTTTCCTGCTTTTCAAGGATCTGGGCTTCTATGATACCTACATTCCGCTGATTCTTCCGGTCATGTTCGGTACGGCTTTCTCCATTTTCCTGACCAGGCAGTTTTTCATGACGCTGCCGAAGGAACTGGAGGAGGCGGCTATTGTGGACGGATGCAGCCATTTCCGGATCTGGTGGCAGGTTTTCATGCCGCTGACCAAGCCGATTATTGCGACGCTGGCTGTGTTCCAGTTCCAGGGAGCCTACAACGATTTCCTGGGGCCGGTAATCTACATTGCATCAGACTCCAAATTTACCGTACAGATGGGCCTGAACTCTTTCCGGAATTCGTTTACCTCCCGGTATGACCTGATTATGGCTGGCTCCATCCTGGCCCTGATTCCGGTGGTCATTCTGTTCATTGTCTGCCAGAAATACATTGTCCGCGGCATCGTGATGGGCGGCGTGAAGGGGTAAACATTTTCGGAACTGATACTCTGAGCAGATTGGGGCAGCATATTTTCAGGCAGGAGACGCTGTGACATGCCATGCGAAAAAGAAAACCCCGGAGGATAAGTGCCTCTGGGGTTTTCTTTTAAGCGCGGGGCCGGTCCGCTGTGCAGGCTGCGAAGCGGCATAATTCCAATCTGCCTCCGTGTGCATCCTTCGGAGCATTTATCGTAAACGAATTTCTTTAAATTCGTTTACGATAAACTTGAACTTGAAACGGAAAATGCCATGATTGAAGTAAAAAACCTGACGAAAAAATATGGAAGCAAGCTGGCTCTGGACCATGTGAGTTTTATGGCGGAAGATGGTCAGATCCTGGGCCTGCTGGGACCCAACGGGGCCGGGAAATCCACAACCATGAACATCATGACCGGGAATCTTTCCGCTGCGGAGGGCAGCGTTTCGATCGGCGGTTTCGATATTCTGGAGGAGCCGCTGAAAGCCAAAGGACTTCTGGGCTATCTGCCGGAACTGCCTCCTCTGTATCCGGATATGACGGTAGATGAATACCTGCGGTTTGTTTACGGCCTGAAAAAATGCAGGCTGCCCCGGAAGACGCATCTGGAGGAGGTCTGTGCATCTGTACAGATTGAGGATGTGCGGAAAAGGGTGATCAAGAATCTGTCCAAGGGATACCGGCAGAGGATCGGCCTGGCCCAGGCTCTGATCGGGGAACCCTCCGTGCTGATCCTGGATGAACCGACTGTAGGGCTGGATCCCAAACAGATGCTGGAAATCCGGGAGCTGATCCGCAGCTTCGGAAAGAAGCATACTGTCATTTTTTCATCCCACATTCTTTCGGAAGTGCAGGCTGTCTGCGACCGGATTGTAGTCATTAACCGGGGGCGGACAGCAGCCAATGATACGCCGGAAAATCTTTCGAAACGGCTGGGAGGCGATCGCCTGCAGGTGATCCTGGAAGGGCCGGAGGAAGAAATCCGCCGGAGCCTTTCTGCACTGCCCGGCGTGATTTCCGTCATTCCCATGCCCTGCAGCGAGCCGGGCTGTGCCTGCTTTTCTCTGGATGCCGCAGAAGAAACAGACCTCCGAAGAAGCATCTGGGAACTGACAGGACAAAAAGGCTGGCCTTTACTGGAATTATCCAGAGCTGAAATGTCTCTGGAAAAAATCTTTCTGACGCTGACAGATACCGAACAGCCGTAAAGATGGCTGCCGGATGTTGAATAACATTGGGACATGGGGAGGAACTTATATGGGTGCCATTTTTCGAAGAGAACTGGCTGCATATTTTATCACGCCGATAGGTGCCGTATATCTGGCAGTTTTCTGGCTGCTGGCAGGGTACCAGTTTACCCTCCTTCTGCTGTCCGGCAGCGCGGAGATGGCGTCGGAGTTTTCTTTTCTCTATGTGATCGTCCTGCTGCTGACCCCTATTCTGACGATGCGCCTTATGAGCGAGGACAGAAGGCAGAAAACCGACCAGCTTCTGTTCTCTGCGCCTGTTTCTCTGCCGGGCGTAGTAGCCGGCAAGTATCTGGCGGCCGGCATGGTTTATCTGGCCGGGATCAGCATCACTTTTCTTTATGCCCTGGTGCTTTCCCGTTTTGCACAGGTGAACGGGGCTGTTTTTTTCGGGAACTTCCTGGGGATTTTCCTGATGGGGATGGCAGCCATTGCGGTATGCATGTTCGTATCTTCCCTGACTGAAAACCAGATTATCGCAGCCATCGGAGGCTTTGCCGCCATGCTGCTGATTCTTTCCCTGAACCGGATTGCCGGGTTCCTGCCGGCTTCTCCCTTCCGTACGCTTCTGTCCGGCATTTCTTTTTATTCCCGCTATCACAGTCTGACGCTCGGGATTCTCCGGGGGGCTGACCTGTTCTTTTTTGTGAGCTTCGCGGGTATCTTCCTGTTTCTGACAGCGCGGGTACTGGACGGACGGCGCTGGAGCGGAGGGCATAAATACGGAGTGCTGGCTGTTGTCATCACCATTCTGGGCATCCTGCTGGTTCTGGCAGCCAATGTAGTGATGGAGGGAATGACAGACCGCCTGGGCTGGCAGAGCGATCTGACCGAGAACAGCCGGTATGCCATTTCAGAGGAATCGGAAAAGGTCCTGGGGGAACTGGCGGAGGACGTAGAGATTACAGTACTGAATAAAGAAAGTGCCCTGGCAGAGGGCAGCGCCTACGCTTCCCAGGCTTATCAGATCCTGAAGCAGTACCGGCGCGGCTCGGAACATATCCATCTTTCTTTCCTGGACCTGGCAGAGAATCCGACCTTTGCATCACGTTATCCGGATCTGGCGCTTTCCGCCTGGATGATTCTTGTGGAAACGGAGGAGAAGAGAGAGGTACTGACCTTCGCTGAGATGTTTGATATTGCGGAAGACGGAAATACGATTACGGCGTCACGGGTGGAACAGAAGGTGACAAACGCGATCCTTTCTGTGACATCGGAGACGAAACCGGTTGCGGAGGTGCTTACAGGGTACGGAAGCAGCGAGCCGGAGGAACTGATGGAACTTCTGGCTTCCAATCAGTTTGAAGTAAGGACCCGCTCTTTACTGACGGAAGAAATCAGTCCGGATGCGGATCTGGCAGTTTTATATGCACCGGAAGGTGACCTGGAAAGCGCCAGCCTGAAAAAACTGGATGCATGGCTGGACAACGAGGGAGAACAGGGGAAGAGTCTGTTTCTGTTCCTGACGCCGAATTCCGGGGAGATGCCCCGGCTGCAGGAGTTCCTGGCGGACTGGGGGCTTGCGATGGGAGAGGGACTGGCTTTTGAGGCTAACCAGAATCTCTATTACGGACAGCCCTGGTTTCCGATTGCCCAGTTCGGGGATATGGAATATGCGGAAGGCATGACGGCCAGGGACCTGGTAATCATGGGCTACTGCCGGCCGGTAGATGTGCTGTATGAATCAAAGGACAATGTGGAAACACGAATCCTCCTGCAGTTTACCAATTCATCCGGTTTCGTTCCCATGGGGGCGGAAAACATCACGCAGCAGGATGTGACAGGTGATGTCAAAGCTGCCGTTCTGGGAATTCACAGCTGGTACGGCCAGGCTGTCACCCGTTCGCAGGTGGTGCTTTGTGGTTCTGCCTTTGCGGTAACCGGAGAGATGACAACTTCCACGACTTTTGCCAACGGGAAATATTTCCTGAATCTGTTCAGGCATTTTTCAGAAAAGGATTCGGCCGGGGTTCCGATTCCCGTAAAAGATCTGACGCAGGCTGCACATTCCATGAGCAGCGGACAGGTGAACCGGACCATCTGGGCTTTCATGGTGATTCTGCCGGCAGCCGTGCTGGCTGCAGGGCTGGCGGTATGGCTCCGCAGGAGACATCTGTAAGAGACGGCATCCGTAAAAGGCAGCGCCTGCAAGGGACAAGGGCAGCGACTGGGATCAGGGAACGATACGGCAGCGTACACGTCGAACTGTCTGAGTATGCGGTCTGAAGGAGTACACAAAGGGGAGGAATGAACGGCGTATGAAAAAGCAGACGGTAACCATACTGGGAATGCTGGCCGGCCTGGCTGTTCTGGGAGCGGGCATGTATTTTCTGCGGCAGCCGGCGGAGGATCAGGACGCCGCTCTGCAGCCGGCAGCGGAAGCTTCGGATGTTATTTTCGACCTGCGGGACGAGGAAAAGAACGGCCTTCTCACGCAGATCCGGGTTAAGAATTCTTCAGGAGGCTTTTCGGCAGCCAGGACAGAAGAAGGATGGATGATAGAATCTCTGGAAGATGTGCCTCTGGATGCCTCGGTCCTGCATTCTCTGATATCTTCGGTGACCAGTCTGAAAAGCGTTCAGGATATTGAAGGCGGGGAGGAACACCTGTCGGATTACGGCCTGACAGAAGACAGGGCATCTGCTGTTGTGGAGGCGGATCTATCAGAAGATAATGTTATTCATCTGATTGTGGGAGATGAGGTTCCGGGAAGCGAAGGAAAAAGCAGATATGTGGAGGCGGATGGAAAAGTCCGGACTGCGTACCGGACAAAGGTGGATGTTTTCCTGAATTCCGTGACGGATTTTGTGGAAAAGGAAATTACACCTTCCTATAAGAGTTCCGCAGAAACCTTTACCCTGGAATCAGTCACTGTTAAAGGCTCTTTTGTTTCCAGAGAAAGCAGCAGGAATACTTCGGAAACGGAAAAAGCGGCGGCCGCAGGGAAAACACAAATGCAGGGAGACGGTGCTTCGGCGGTTCTGGAAGTGAAGCTGGCAGACAGTGCGGAACTGGCTGGGATAGCCTTCCACACGTATGAACTGTCCTCGCCCTGGCAGCTTCCTGCAGATACTTCAGAAATGGAAAGCTGGTTCCCGTCTTTCTTTAATCTGAAGGCGGAGGACGTGGAAGAGCTGTTTCCAAAAGAGGAAGACAGGAAAGAGTATGGACTGGATGACCCCTGGGCAGAAGCCTGGATCTGCTACCGCGACAACGAAGGAGAAGAACAGGCATTCTCATTCTCTCTGAGCAGACCGGATGAAAACGGGGCAGCGTTTGCTGCCGTACCCGGCAGAGATGTCATATACAGGGTGAATGTGAAGGATGTGGAATGGGTGCGGAAGGATCCGAAAGATCTGGTGAGCCGCCAGCTGATCTCACCGTCAGTTCTTACTCTTTCTTCTCTGCAGTTCCTGGAAGAAGGAAAAGACCCGATGGAAATCCTTCTGACGCAGGATACAGCAAACAATGCGACAGAGGCCAGAATCGGAGAACAGCTGCTGGCGGATAAGTCTTTCCGGAATTTCTACTATACGCTGATCAGCCTGACGGCGGATGAGGTGATTCTGGAAGAAGAAAAAACTCCGGAGGGGTATCCGGAGATAATGGAGATCACTTTCACGTATCTGGATGAAGCCCGTTCCCCGGAAGTGCTTCTTTTCTGCCGGGAAACCGACCGGGTCTGCCTGGCTTTTCTCAACGGAGGAGAACGTGTTTTCCGGGTGAGCGAAGCGAAGCTGGCTCAGGTAACGGAAGCACTCCGGAAACTGGCAGCCGGGGAAGAAGTCCCGGCGCGGTATTAAGGCAGTCTATCTTCGGACATTTCTTCCTGTGAACTCTCTTTCTTAGCCGCTTCGCTGGCGTCCATGGCTTTTTGGATGGCAGGCTCGACAAGGCGTTCAGCCGCCATAGCTCCCAGACCCGGAAGAATAAAGATAGAAGCAGGAATCAGATAAATGCCCAGGATACAGACGGCGATTACAAGGTCCAGCAGAAGTGTGAATCCGGCACGGATGACAGCCAGGGCAAAGGCGGTGCGGATCAGTTCCCGGGTACCCATATAGAAACGTGAGAGCAGGGGGAAGAGATACAGGAGAGTACTGAAGGTCAGAACAGCGGCAAGGACGGCAGCTACCCGGTATACGAAACCTACGGGATGGCCTTCCCCCAGCCTGTCCGCAAACTGCCAGGAGGTCCAGCAGAAAGCAGCCGGCAGGAGACACAGGAGAGTAAGGAGGATTCCCTGCTTCCAGTTTGTCCGGAAGGAACGCCAGAAGGTTGCCGAGGGATAACCTTCACTGTTCAGGATAGTTTTATGAACACCGTGGTATAAAGCCGCAGTGGAAGCGCCGACAGTAACGACCGGCAGGGAAAAAAGGATCCACAGTAGGCAGAGGATGAAAAGGTCTACGCATTTGGTCAGAAAAACCCAGACCGGGTTGTCTATCAGGTTAAAGTGCATGCGGTACCTCCTTTTCCTGCGGATGCAGAGGCCGGCGAAAAGTC
>CACZQT010000145.1 GCA_902783295.1 uncultured Lachnospiraceae bacterium | reverse complement strand
TATTTGTGTTAGCTGTATAAAACTTCATTCATACAATGACACTTTCCGTCATAGTTATGTGTTTATTAGCAGCATATTCATAACTACTCTTTTCGGATCCATCCGTAAACTGCTGATCACTCGCAGAGGAGTATCCCGAAGCCTCCTCCGGCCTGCAGCCTCCATACCCATTCGGCCGGAATGTTTTTGTATTTTCCATATTTTCGTCCGTCATAGACGTTATGTGTGTTCGTAACATACACATAACTATGTTTCAAGCGCTTTCGAGCGGATATTTTGGGCTTTTTCCGGGATTTTTAACAGGCTCATGTTCTGCCCACGCTTCTCTGTTTTGCTTTTCTCTTCCGAGATAAAAAAACACCAGAGGGACAGTACCGTCTCTGGTGTATAGGAAGGATGTTATGGATGAAGAACAGGCGCAGTTCAGGATGAAGCAAAAAGGATCTCTCCCAACGTCTTCATCATCGCCTGCACGTCCAGCGGCTTTGCAATATGTCCGTTCATGCCGGCTTCTTCGGCTTTTTGTATGTCTTCCTGGAAGGCATTGGCCGTCATGGCCAGAATCGGTATTCCGGCGAGTTCCTGGTCAGGCAGGGAACGTATGGTCCTCGCTGCCGTATATCCGTCCATCACAGGCATCTGGATATCCATTAGAATTACATCATAATATCCTTCCTGCGAAGCCGCAACCATATCTACAGCAGCCTGGCCGTTTTCTGCGGTTTCCACCGCAAATCCCGCCTGTGTCAGCAGTGCACGGGCAATTTCCATGTTGATCAGATTGTCCTCTGTCAGCAGGGCTCGAAAACCGCTGAAGTCGTACTGGTTCTTCTCTGCGCAGTTTTTTTCATCCCCGGATTCAACCAGTGGGAAAGAAGCATTCACGATAAACTCCGTCCCTTTCCCCTGTTCAGTATGGACTTCGATCCGGCCGCCCATCAGATCAATGATATTTTTGGTGATGGCCATTCCGAGCCCTGTGCCCTGTGTTTTGCTGACCGTAGATGTCCTTTCTCTTTCGAAGGGGTCAAACAGATGTTCCACAAAATCAGGGCTCATGCCGATTCCCGTATCCCGGACATGTATCTCGTAGACGCCGTTTTCATCTGTTCCGGCCATTTCCTTCAGCTCCAGGGAAACCTTTCCGTTTTCTCCGGTAAACTTTGCAGCATTGCACAGCAGATTCATCAGTGCTCGGTTCAGCAGGTTTTTATCGCACAGCACCCATTTGTTCCGGATTTCGCAAAGGATGGAAAAGTGGATATGCCTCTCGTTCATCTGCGTCCTGACCAGATCGCCGGTTTCCTGTATGCATTCTTCCAGATTCATGCGAACCGGATCGAGTTCCATTTTCCCGGATTCAATCCGGCTCATCTCGAGGACATCATTCACTATATCCAGCAGCTGATGCCCGGCTTTTTCGATTTTGAGGATGTAATCCCTCTGCTCCTTCTGCGAGACCGCTTTCTGCTTGGCCAGCGTCGTATATCCGATGATAGCATTGAGCGGCGTACGGATGTCATGAGACATATTGGAAAGGAAGAATGTTTTCGCCTTGCTGGCTTCCTCTGCCGCTGTCAGTTTCGCCTCCAGGCGCTCATTTTCCTGGATTCTGTCAGAGATTCTCTGGACCAGCTGCAGCATAAGGAAAACAAAGATGCTCCCGCCAAAAAGGATGCCGCCGATCAGCAGATCCGGCTGTCCCAGGGTCCCGACCAGCAGATATCCCAGCAGGAACAGAATCAGCAGAAGTATCGGCACCTGAAAGAGGCGCTGTTCCAGCCCCGACCAGTCACCGCGTCCGCGTACTTTCCTGGAGAAACGCGCGTAGCAGTATATATTATAAGCCATCAGAGCGCTGCCGGCGTAAATCATACAATAGACGAGAATTTGCTTCATGTCCTCAGCCCTCGTTTTTCTTGTTCTCCGCTTCCCAGATCAGTTCCTCGAGTGTCTCGAAAAGTCGTTCCGGTTCTACCGGCTTGGACAGATGTGCATTCATGCCAACCTGCAGGGACCGCTGCACGTCCTCATCAAAGGCATTGGCCGTCATGGCAATGATCGGAATCGTCCGCGCATCCGGCCTGTCGAGTGCGCGGATGGCAGCCGCTGCTTCCAGGCCGTCCATCTCCGGCATGCGTACGTCCATCAATATGGCATCATAATAACCGGCGGCGCTGTCTTCAAACATTTTCAGAACCACTCTGCCATTTACTGCGTGGTCAATTTCCATCTCCCGCATTCCCAGGATCTCTTTCATGATTTCCGCGTTAATCATGACATCCTCTGCCAGCAGAATCTTCCGGTTCTTCAGTTCTGCACGCTTCTTCTCCCTGTACAGGCTCATGTTGTTTTTCCGGGCGATCCGTTCAAACTCATCGAGCACATTGTAGGAGAACAGCGGTTTTGCGAGGAAACTGTCCACACCGGCATGCAGAGCTTCGTCCATGATTTCATCCCAGTTAAAAGCGGTCAGTATAATCACCGTGGTCTCTTTATCGTATCTCTTCCGGATCTCCTTCGCCACTTCAACGCCGTCCATTTCCGGCATCTTCCAGTCCAGAAGCACCAGATTATACGGTTCGTGTTTTGTATGCTGTACCTCCAGCATCTGCAGAGCTTCCTGTCCGCTGCTGCAGGTATCCGCCTTGATGCCTGCCTCATCCAGGACAATCCTTGCATGCTCGGCGTCCACGCTCTCATCGTCTACGACCAGGATGCGCATATCACCGGGATTTATATAATTTGCCGATGCATACTGGCCATCACTGTTCGTAAGGGTAATGACGACGGTAAATTCCGTTCCCACGCCCTTCTCGGACTGGACGGATATGGTTCCATTCATCAGTTCGACAATATTCTTGGTAATGGCCATACCCAGGCCTGTGCTGCCGTATTTATTGTTCCGGCTGCTGTCCTCCTGGGTGAAAGCCTCGAAAATCTTCGGGACAAAAGCCTGGTCCATGCCGATGCCGGTATCCCGGATGGAAAACCGGATGGTAGACTGCTTTTCATAATTGGCTGTCCGTTCTACGGTCAGCGCAACACTTCCGGGTGCATCCGTAAACTTTATGGCATTGGAGAGGATGTTGATCAGCACCTGCTTCAGCTTCATGTCATCCCCGATGTAGTAATCGCTGACGCCGCCAATAACCCGGCATTCATATTTCAGCCCTTTTTCCCCGCACTGGGACATGACCATCGTGTTGATCTGCTCCAGCATCCCGCTGAAGGAAAATTCTTCCTGGCGGATGACGAGACGGCCGGATTCGATCCGGCTCATGTCCAGAATGTCATTGATCAATCCCAGCAGGTGCTTCGCGCTGCCGCCGATCTTTTCCAGGTAGTCTTTGGTAGCCTCGGGGAGGGATGTATCCCGAAGGGCCAGGCTGTCAAGACCGATGATCGCATTCATGGGAGTCCGGATCTCATGGCTCATGCTGGAGAGGAAGGCCGTCTTCGCTCTGTTCGCCTGCTCTGCGGCTTCCAGCGCTTCCGCCAGTGTCTGGTTCCTGGACAGCGTCTCCCGCATCTCGGCGTCGATCACCGTCAGGCCGAGCCCGACGGCATGAACGATGTGATCGTCCCGGTCCTCCGCATGCCGCACGCCGGCCATGCGGATCATTTCGTAATACTCCCTGTCTTCCCGCTGTGCCAGATACCGGTACACAATAATCGGGTCTGTAGCCAAAGCCTCACGCACATGTTCCGGATCAATAAACCGGAGAAATCCTTCGCGGTAGCTTTCTGCGACAACATGATTTGCGTACCACATAAACCGCTCGTGGTAGGGGAAATGAATCCCTTCCGGCGTCTGCTCATGGTCGTTCGGATCCGCGCGGTAGCAGACTGCGTCATCGTGATCCAGGTCAACATGATATACGCAGCGATAATCCGACGCAAGCGCCGTGATCATCTTGTCCTGCTGCTCCCGCCGGGACTGCTGCTCCAGCAGCTCTTCCTGCAGTGCGAGACGTTCCTCAAATTCGATCTGCTTTGTCCTCTGGCTCTCCGCCAGCTCTGCATTTGCTTCTTCCAGTGCCTTGCGGGCTTTTTCCTGGTTGATCAGTTCCCGTTTCGAGCGGGTTCTGTCGCGGAACAGAAGCAGGATAATCAGCATCGCCACAGTCAGTATAATACTGCCGAAGAGTGCCATATGCTCCCGGATCAGATCTATTGTCGAGTAGTGATAAAGCTGATCCGTATACCGGAATGCCAGGTTCTGCGCGTATTCCCCGCCAAGCACGCTGATCCCGCGGTTGAGCAGCCGCAGCAGTCCCGCATTGCCGATCCGGATGCCGAAGCACCTGTCATCATTGTGTGTCGTCTGAAGCAGCGAAAGGCCGCTGTAACGGCTGTTTCTCAGAATATCATTCGCCCTTAAGCCGTTGAGCGTGGTACAGCCGACTTCTCCTTCGCTGACCGCCTTCAGGCACGCGTCAATAGAAGGATAAAAAACAATCTCCGCATCCGGATAATAGGTAAGGACAAAGAAATACTGCATGCCATTGTTCGCGTTCACAGCGAAACGCGCCAGCGTATCTTCCGTATATTCGCCTTTATGTACCAGCTCGGTGGCAGCGGAAACCAGCGGAGTGGACTGGAAAACATCGCTCTCCTCTGAATAATACAGACCGCCTCCGACCGGAAACGCTGTGTCGATCTCGCCGCTTCCCAGCGAAGAGATCATTTCTTCATAGCTGTCAAAACCTGTATATGAAATCTCCAGGCTGCCCAGTCTGAG
>CACZQT010000144.1 GCA_902783295.1 uncultured Lachnospiraceae bacterium | reverse complement strand
GCAGAGAAAAAGAATCATTTTCTCGCCATACCTTTCGTTTGGCGCTACAGCGATACGGTCAACCGGCTGAAGGACGGCATCCTGGACGGCAAGATCCGCCATATGAGCTACCGGTTCGTTGCAGGGCCGCCTTCCCGGTATCTGGCGACCTCAAAGTGGATGCTTTCCAGAAAGACGGCAGGCGGCGGATGCATGACCAACCTCGGCGTTCATTTTATTGACATGGCCATGTATCTTACGGACGCAGCTGATGGAAACGTCCTGGCTTCTGTATATCAATATGGGAACGAATATGACATCGAACTGTTTGCCTCCGCTCTGGTCCGGATGAGTTCCGGCGCTTCCCTGATGTTGGAGACAGGGTATGCCTATCCCATGGATGAGGTATTAAAGCGTGAGAACCGATGGACGATCGTGACGGATAACGGCTACTACATTCTGGCTGATAACCAGCTGGAAGCGCGCGTGTTTGGAAAAGAGACCGAGATCATTTCAATCAATACGGACAGCGATGTGTATTATGCGATTTATGCAGAGACAACGCTCTCTGATTACGTACACGGAAAAACACCGCGCGCCTCCATCAGGGAAATGCTGAAGGTACGGAAGATTCTGGATGAAATGAACCGTCAGGGAGCGTAAAGAAGCGGTCAGGCGCGGGTTTGCCGGTGTACGGCGCAGCGCAATGAGGCGAAAAAGATTCTTTGTAAGGAGAACAGGACATGAAACTGGGTGGATTTGGTAAAACAGAAGATTTTGACCGGATCCGGGAAGCCGGATTTGATTACGCGGAGCTGGACATGCCTGAAATAGAGGCCATGGACGAGACCGCCTTTGAGCGGTTTGCATCTCACGTACAGGAAACGGGTTTTCCGATTTCCACGGGAGCACGGCTTCTTCCCTTTACGGAGCCGATGTTCTTTCTGCCGGGGTATGACAGCCGCCAGCTTGAATCATACATCCGTTCCTCCTGCAAAAGGAACGCTCAGGTCGGCGTGAGAACGATCCTCTTCGGGAACGGGAAGGCCCGCTGGCTGATCGATGAGAGCAGTCTTTCAAGAGAAAACCAGTTCTTTGATTTTATCCGGATGCTCTGCGGGATCGCGGGAGAAAATGAGCAGAGGGTTCTGATCGAGCCGCTGGGCCCGAAGTATTCCAACTATCTGAATACCGTTCCTGCCGTTCTGGAAGCTGTGGAGAGGATCAATATGCCCAATCTGTCCGTCATGGCAGATATCCGCCACTTCATCTGGGCGGGAGAACCCTTTGAAGATATCGCCCGCTTCCATGAGAGGATCGGCCATTATCACATCGATTTCCCGCTGTCCTGGCCGGAAAGAAGGTGGCCGAATGCTGACGACGGATACAACTACGGCGCTTTCCTCAGCCAGCTGAAAGCGATTGACGACGGAGAACTGACACTTACCGTAGAAGCGGACATTCCCCGGGACTGGCAGAAAGCGGGCAGGGAAATAAAAGAGGTGCTGGCCAAATACTGGAATTAATGGTTTGCACTGTGGAAAAAAACTGACAGACGAGAGACGATCAAACAGACGACATCTGGGAAAGGAAAGAATGATGGAAAGATTAAAAGGCGTCGTAATCCCGATGATTACCCCATTGACAGAGGATGACGCAATCGACGTGGAGTCCCTGCAAAGACTGACGGATCACTGCATCAACGGTGGTATGACAAGCCTGTATCCCTGCGGAACCACAGGTGAGATGATGTACCTGAGCGTGGAGGAGAGAAAACTGGCTGCGGAAACAGTCGTCAGGCATGCGGCCGGCCGGATCCCTGTGTTCATTCATATAGGCGCCTGGAACCAGCGGGATACCATTGAACTGGCGCGGCACGCCGCGCAGATCGGCGCTGACGGTATTGGCGTTGTTACGCCATCATTTTATCAGATCAGCGACGCGGGCATTATCGAGTATTACCGGAGTATCGCCAACAGTGTTCCGGAAGACTTTCCGGTGTACCTGTACGGGATCAAACAAAATGCCGTCAATGATTTGACAAAACATGTCTGTGAGGAAGTGGCAAAGACCTGCCCGAACGTGATCGGCGCGAAATACAGTTTTCCGGATATGACCAGGCTGCAGGAACTCATGACCGTTCAGAACGGCAGCTTTGATGTGCTGGTCGGCCCGGATCATCTGTTTGAAGCTGTGTGTGCGGTGGGTGGAAGAGGTGTTGTTTCCGGAAATGCCATGGTCATTCTCGAGCACTACAAAGCTCTTTGGGAAGCCATTCAGAGCAAAGATTTTGATCTGGCAACCAGGATTCAGCGGCGGACGAATGTTCTGAATGCTGTCATGTGCGCCGTCAACAATATTGCCGCATACAAAGTGATTTTGAAGAATGAAGGAGTCATCCGCACATCAAAAGTGCGAAGGCCGCTGGAAAACCTGACACCCGGCCAGGAGAAGGAATTGCTGAAGCAGCTTGAGGAACTGGATTACAGGCAAGTCCTGATTTAGTACATATAAAGTCTAATTGATATGACATTGAAGGATATAAAGCAACTAAAGCAATCTGGGTTTTGGACGGGGATTATTATAAAACCTTTTCCATCATCGCAATGAGCAGGGAAACACATTGAAAGCAGGTGAGTGAAGCACATTCAGTATCCCCGTAGCTTTAACCAGGTTCATGTATTTCCATGTCAGATTGGTACAGTGATTGGTACAGTTTTCAGCAGGAAAACGATATATAGCAGTTATTGAAAAGGGTGAGATGTTTTGATCATCCTGCGGAAGTTCCTGATATACGAAAGCCTTGTGAAACTAAAACCTGTTTGCTAGAATCATAGCTGACAGGTTTTTTTGATTCCTGAAAAACATAATCAGAGCAGGAGATAGATGTAAAAATGAAATTAGGTATCGTGGGCCTCCCGAATGTGGGCAAGAG